>NZ_PSVO01000010.1:0-112569 GCF_002932325.1 Rathayibacter sp. AY1E2 | reverse complement strand
AACCCGATCCGAAGATCAAGGCCGGGGTATAAAATTGGCATTGAACATAGTGCACGCTGTTGAGTTCTCAAGAATCGGACACATCCCGCCTCCACACCAAAACGGTGCTTCACAACGAAAGTGATCGAAGATGTTGTTGCTTGCGTCATACGCGTCTTCTCGGTAGACTAGGAGAAGTTTCTTTCTCCCTGTCGCCGTGGCAACTTGTATAACTTAGCACATCCGCAGGCCGTGTCAAATCCGGCTTCTTCGCGATGCCGTCACGCTCGTAGGCGCTCCGACGTTGCTCGGTTCAGGACCTGAGTCCTGCGCCGGGCGGCGAAGTTGCTGGATCCGAGGGATCCTGCGAAGGCTTTACATCCGTGCGGCAGACCTGCTCCGAAAAGCTGTCTTGCCGAGTGGATGGTCCCGATTGAGGCCGGGACGTAGGAGCTGCTGCTCTTTCCGTTTCCCTGCGGCCTTTGTGGCGACTCGGAATAAGTTACGCAGCGATCGCGGTGCTGTCAAACGACGGGCCGAAATCGCACATCCCGGGCGTGTCGGGATCGGGGGTCCTCCCCGTCGGCGCCCGGTTCCGCGGGCGGATCCGGGGTCCGAGCCGGCTGCACCGGACCGAGGCGGGCACCCGCGCGCGGGATCCGACTCCACCGAGTGGAAGGACCCTCCCCGGAAACGACGAGGAGCGCGCGGCCCGGATCGCTCCGGTACCGCGCGCTCCTCGAGGGGATGCCGGGACTACGCCCCGATGCCGACCGCCTCGGGGGAGACGTCCGCACCGGGAGCCGAGGGCTCGAGCGCCTCGGCGACGCGCTGCGAGAGCGACGAGTCGACGTTCGCCCAGTACTGGAGCACGCGCTGCCGCAGCTCCGGACGGGTGACCTTCGACACGTGGCCGGCGATGTTCGCGACCAGGCGGGCGCGCGCGTCGTCGTCGAGGACCTCGCGGTAGAGCGTCCCCGCCTGACCGAAGTCGTCGTCCTCCGGGTGGAGGGTCGCCGCGGCGCGCGTCAGCTCGCCGTCGGTCTCCCAGCCGGCCGACTCCGCCGCCCGGGCGGGATCGGCGTGGGCGCCGCCCATCGTGTTCGGCGCGTAGACGGGTACCTCGGACTTCTGGAAGTCGAACCGCATGGGGCCGTCCTTCGAGTACGAGTGCACCGGCGACTTCGGCGCGTTCACCGGCAGCTGCGCGTGGTTGGTCCCCACGCGGTAGCGGTGCGCGTCGGCGTAGCTGAAGATGCGCGCGAGGAGCATCTTGTCGGGGCTGGCCGCGATCCCGGGCACGAAGTTCGAGGGGGCGAACGCCGCCTGCTCGATCTGCGCGAAGTAGTTCTCGGGGTTCCGGTCGAGCGTCATGGTGCCGACCTCGATCAGCGGGTAGTCGGCGTGGGGCCAGACCTTGGTGAGGTCGAACGGGTTGAACCGGTAGCTCTTCGCGTCCTCGTACGGCATGACCTGCACGGACAGCGTCCACGAGGGGAAGTCGCCGCGGTCGATGGCGGAGGACAGGTCGCGGATGTGGAAGTCCGCGTCCTCACCGGCGATCTGGTCGGCCTGCTCCTGGCTCAGGATCTCGACGCCCTGATCGGTCTTGAAGTGGTACTTGACCCAGAAGCGCTCGCCGGCGGCGTTGATCCACTGGTAGGTGTGCGAGCCGAAGCCGTCCATGTGCCGCCACGAGGAGGGGAGGCCGCGGTCGCCCATGAGCCATGTGACCTGGTGGGCCGACTCGGGCGAGAGGGTCCAGAAGTCCCACTGCATGTCGTGGTCGCGCAGGTGGCTGCCGGGCAGGCGCTTCTGCGAGCGGATGAAGTCGGGGAACTTGATGCCGTCGCGGATGAAGAAGACGGGGGTGTTGTTGCCGACGAGGTCGTAGTTGCCCTCGCTCGTGTAGAACTTCAGCGCGAAGCCGCGGGGGTCGCGCCAGGTGTCGGGCGAGCCCTGCTCGCCGGCGACAGTGGAGAACCGCGCGAGCATCTCGGTCTCGACTCCGGGCTGGAAGAGCGCGGCACGCGTGTAGGCGCTGACGTCGGCGGTGGTGGTGAAGCGTCCGAAGGCTCCGCCGCCCTTGGCGTGGACGACCCGCTCCGGGATGCGCTCGCGGTTGAACTGGGCCAGCTTCTCGACGAGGTAGTGGTCGTGGAGCGCGAGGGGTCCGTCGGCTCCGACGCTCAGCGAGTGGTCGTCGCTCGCGACCGGTGCTCCGGAGTTCGTGGTGGTGAATCGTTCCTCGGTCATGTTCCTCCTGTCGGCGAGGGGCACGGAGCCCGCCGCTGCGGTGTAGCGGATGTCGGTCAGTGGGCCAGGGCCAGGCAGTCGGGGCAGGTGCCCCAGAACGTGACGTCGGCGGTGTCCACGGCGAAGCCGCTCGCGGTCTGCGGATGCAGGCACGGCGCCTCCCCGACGACGCAGTCGACGTCGGCCACGGCCCCGCAGCGCCGGCACACCACGTGGTGGTGGTTGTCGCCGACCCGCAGCTCGAACCGGCGGGGATGGCCCTCCGGCTCGATGCGGCGGACGATCCCGGCGTCGGTGAACGCCGAGAGCACTCCGTAGACGGCCTGCGCCGAGGCCTCGGGGAGGCCCTCGCGCACTCGGGCCAGGACCGCGTCGACCCCGGAGTGCGGGTGCTCCTCGAGAGCGAGGAGCACCGCGCGCCGGGTGGCGGTGACCTTGAGCCCGCAGGCTCGGAGCCGCTCGTCCACTGTCGTCATGCCGAGGACACTACCCGAGTTGTCTTGAGCGGATCAAAACAACGGGCGGCGTGGCGCGCTCGTCCGGGTGAACGGCCGGGAACGCTCCGGCGGCCCCGCGGAGGCTCCGATCAGGCGACCGGACCCTCGACCAGCACGACCTGGGCGGAGCGGGCGGCGCCCGCGGAGTCGGTCCACGAGATCGTCACCGACTCCCCGGGCTCGCGCTGCGCGAGCGAGGCGGACAGCTGGTCGGCCGAGGCGACGGCGACCCCGTCGACCGCGGTGACGACGTCCCCCGCCTCGAGGCCCGCCTGCGCGGCCGGCCCGCCCTCGACGACTCCGCCGATCACGGCGCCGGACGCGGTGGTCGCGAGCGCGCGCGAGGTCGGCGACGCGGTGCCGGAGGAGAGGGAGACGCCGAGGAAGGCCGGATAGCCGATCTCGACGGTGGCCGTGTCGGCGCCCGCCTCGATGGTGGCCACGATGTCCAGGGCCTTCGAGATCGGGATCGCGAAGCCGGTGATGTCGGCCGTCCCGCTGGAGGCGGCGGTGTCCATCCCCACGACGCGGCCGGCGGAGTCGACGAGCGGGCCGCCGGAGTCGCCGGAGACGATGTCGGCGTCCGTCTGGATCAGCCCGGTCAGCGTCTCGGCGGAGATCCCCGACTCGGAGCGGGTCGTGATCTGCTGATCGAGACCGGTGACCGTGCCGGTGGCGGCGACCAGGTCGCCCGTCCCTCCCGCGTTGCCGACGGCGGTCACGGTGTCGCCCACAGCGACCCCGTCCGTGTCGAGCGAAGCGGGAGTGAGGCCGGAGGCGTCCTCCAGCTGCAGCACGGCGACGTCGTTCGTCGCGTCGGTGCCGACGACGCGGGCGGTGTAGCTGCGGCCCGTCGACTCCACCGTGACCGAGATCGCGGTGGCGCCCTCGACGACGTGGTTGTTGGTGAGGATCATGCCGTCGGAGGTGAGGATCATGCCGGTGCCGGCCGAGCGGGCGCCCTGGTAGGTGAGCTCGGAGGTGATCGTGACGACGCCGGCGGTCTGCGCGGTGCTCGCGGCCACGGCGTCGGTCGCGCCGGTGGCCGGCTCGGAGGCGGAGGAGCCGCCCTGCGACGAGCCGTACGGGGAGGAGCCGCCCTGCGTCGATCCGCCCCAGGAGGGGACGATCACGTACCCGCCGCCGAAGGATCCGCGCGAGCCGCCGGGGTAGACGATCGTGGTGGCGCCGGCCGAGGCGGAGGAGGCCGCCTCGGTGCGGCCGGCGGTGGCGACTCCGCCTGCTGTCACTCCGATCAGCACGGCGAGGCCGAGGCCGCCGGCGATCAGCGCCCGACGACGACGGTCGTCCGCGCGCAGCGCGCGCACCTCGTCGGCGCCCGTCGCCTCGGTGGTGGCGGGCTGGTCGGTGAGCTCTCGCTCGTCGGATTCGTGTCGCTCGTTCATGGTGTCGTCCTCGTGCCGGGGCCGCCCCTGACGGCGACCGGTTCCCATTCCACGCCAGGCCTCCCGGCGCCGCCTGGACGCTGCTTATGCGGGTCCTATGAGCGCTCGCCCCTCTGAATGGTTGTAGCGTCAACCAAAAGCGGGTAGCGTCTCCGTCGTGACCACCTCCTCCCCGGACCTCCTCGCTCCCGACACCGCGATGGGCGCGGTGACCCTCCGCGTCGCCGACCTCGACGGGATGATCGCCTACTACCGCGACGCCGTGACGCTCGAGCTGCTCTCGCACGACGGACCGGTCGCGGTGCTCGGCCGCGGCGGAGTGCCGGCCGTGATCCTCCAGCACGCGCCCGAGCTGGTGCACGCCTCGCCGCGCAGCGCCGGCCTCTTCCACACGGCGATCCTCTTCGAATCGGAGGCGGCGCTCGCCGCGGCCGTGTACAGCGTCGCGAGCCGGCACCCCGGCTCCTTCACCGGCAGCTCCGACCACCTGGTCAGCAAGGCCTTCTACTTCGACGACCCCGAGCACAACGGCGTCGAGCTCTACTGGGACCGCGACCGCACGCAGTGGTCGTGGACGCACGGGCGGATCGAGATGAGCACGCTCTTCCTCGACCCGAACGCGTTCCTGCAGGAGCACCTCACCGAGGAGTCGATCGCGCAGCCGCGCCTCGGCGGCGCCTCCGTCGGCCACGTGCACCTGAGCGTGGGCGACGTCGCCACCGCGAAGGAGTTCTACGTCGACCGGCTCGGCTTCGAGACGACGATCGCGTACGGCGGGCAGGCGCTCTTCGTCTCGGCGGGCGGCTACCACCACCACATGGCGATGAACACCTGGAACTCGGCGGGCGCCGGACGCCGGCAGCAGGCCCTCGGCCTCGGACAGGTCGAGATCGTGGTGCCCGGCGCCGACGATCTCGGCGCGCTCGGCGAGCGGCTGGCCCGCTCCGGAGTCGCCACCCGCGACGACGGCCGCACCCTCGCCTTCGAGGACCCCTGGGCGAACGCGATCCGCGTCACGACCTCCTGAGCGCCGCCGATCGCGGGGACCCCCGCGGGTACGATGGTCGCGCGGAAGACCGCACTCCCCCGAGACTCCGGAGAACACGGTGCCCACGATCGTCGTTGAAGTCATGCCCAAGGCCGAGCTGCTCGACCCGCAGGGGAAGGCCGTCGCCGGCGCGCTCGCGCGACTGGGCCACTCCGCCCTCCACGGCGTGCGGGTGGGCAAGCGCTTCGAGATCACCGTCGACGAGGTGACCGACGAGGTGCGCGCCTCGGTGCAGCGCATCGCCGACGAGATGCTCTCGAACTCGGTGATCGAGGACGTCGTCGGGATCCACTACCCGGCGGAGGCCGCCCGATGAGGATCGGCGTCATCACCTTCCCCGGCTCGCTCGACGACCGCGACGCCCAGCGCGCCGTCCGGTTCGCGGGTGCGGAGCCGGTCGCGCTCTGGCACGGCGACCACGACCTCGACGGCGTCGACGCCATCGTCCTGCCCGGCGGCTTCTCCTACGGCGACTACCTGCGCTGCGGCGCCATCGCCTCCCACTCCCCGATCATGCGCGAGGTCGTCGACGCGGCGAACGCCGGGACCCCGGTCCTCGGCATCTGCAACGGCTTCCAGATGCTCACCGAGGCGCACCTGCTGCCCGGCGGCCTGATCGCGAACGACATCGGATCCTTCGTCTGCCGCGACCAGCGCCTGATGGTCGCGAGCACCGAGACCGCCTGGACGAACGGCTTCGAGCCCGGCCAGGAGATCACGATCCCGCTGAAGAACGGCGAGGGCGGCTACATCGCCTCGGCCGACACGCTGCTCGAGCTCGAGGCGGAGGGACGCGTCGTCGTCCGCTACCTCGGCCACAACCCGAACGGCTCGATGAACGACATCGCCGGCATCAGCAACCGCCGCGGCAACGTGGTGGGGCTCATGCCGCACCCGGAGCACGCCGTCGAGGAGGGCTTCGGGCCCGACACGGCCGCCGCGATGCGCTCGGGCGTCGACGGGCTGACCTTCTTCACGTCGGCGCTGAAGTCGCTGCTCGCCTCCGCCTGACACATCCGGTCCGGCCGGCTCCGCCCGCCCGCGACGCACGAGACCCCCGGTTCCGGCCGGGGGTCTCGTGCGTGATGGGCGATGTTCGCGGCGCCGCTCAGGGCCCGGTCAGGACCTCGGGCTCGGGGGTCATCGAGATGGTGGGGATCGAGGCGGTGATCACGGTGCCGTCGGAGCGGCGGGTGCCCTCGATGTCGGACGTGGTCGGCGCTCCGTGCAGGCGGCGGCCCTGGTGCGTGAGCGGGACGCGCACGGGGCTGCCCGCGGCGACGTGCACGCGCTCGTCGCGGACGGTGATCGCGGCGGAGTCGCCGGTCTCGACCGTCAGCAGGACCTCGGCCTGCGTCACCTCGACGCGCACGCGCGTGCCGTGGAGGGTGATGCGGAAGGCGAGGCGGTCCCAGTCGTCGGGCAGGCGCGGGTCGAGCGTGATCCGGCCGCCGTGGTCGCGCATCCCGCCGAAGCCGTAGACGAGGGCGCTCCAGACGCCGCCCGTCGAGGCGACGTGGATGCCGTCCGCGGTGTTGCGGTGCAGGTCGGCGAGGTCGACGAACAGCGCGGACAGGAAGTAGTGGCGGGCCAGGTCGCTGTAGCCGACCTCGGCGGCGATGATCGACTGCACGACGGCCGACAGGGTCGAGTCGCCGGTGGTCAGCGCGTCGTAGTACTCGAAGTCGGCGCGCTTCTGCTCGGCGGTGAACTCGTTGCCCTGCAGCAGCAGCGCGAGCACGACGTCGGCCTGCTTGAGCACCTGGAAGCGGTAGATCACCAGCGGGTGGAAGTGCAGCAGCAGCGGGCGCTTGCTCGCCGGGGTGTTCTCGAGGTCCCACAGCTCCTTCTCGAGGAAGGCCGCGTCCTGCGGGTGGATGCCCGCCCGCGCGTCGAAGGGGATGTGCATCTTCTCGGCGGCGCGCGCCCACTCGAGCACCTCGCCCTCGTCGAGAGCGAGGCGGTCGGCCATCCGCTCGTACGCGGCGGGCTCGACGGCCTTCAGCAGCTCGACGGCGCGGGCGGCCGAGCGGAGGTTCGCCCGGGCCATGACGTTCGTGTACAGGTTGTCGTTGACGACGGTCGTGTACTCGTCCGGCCCCGTCACTCCGTGGATGTGGAAGTGGTCGTCGCCGTTGCTGCGCCAGAAGCCCAGATCGGCCCACATCCGCGCGGTCTCGACGAGGATGTCGATCGCTCCGCGGGCGAGGAAGTCGTCGTCGCCCGTGGCACCCACGTACTGCATGAGCGCGTAGGAGATGTCGGCGTCGATGTGGTACTGAGCGGTGCCGGCGGCGTAGTACGCCGACGACTCCTGCCCGTTGATGGTGCGCCAGGGGAAGAGCGCGCCGCGCTGGTTGAGCTCGGAGGCGCGCGCCCGGGCTGCCTCGAGCATGTTCTGCCGGAAGCGCAGGGCGTTCCGGGCGACGAGGGGCGCCGTGTAGCTGAGGAACGGGAGGACGTAGACCTCGGTGTCCCAGAAGTAGTGGCCGCCGTAGCCGGAGCCCGAGACGCCCTTGGCCGCGACTCCGCCGCCGTCGGTGCGGGCGGTGGACTGGGCGAGCTGGAAGAGGTTCCAGCGGGTGGCCTGCTGGATCGCGGGCTGGCCGTCCAGCTGCACGTCGGAGCGGGTCCAGAAGTCGTCCAGCCACTCGCGCTGCTTGACGAACTGCTCCTCGACCGGCGTCTCGCGGGCGCGGTCGAGCGTGCGGTCGCAGCGGTCGGCGAGCTCGCGCACGGGCACACCGCGGGAGGTGTGGTAGGTCAGCGTCTTGACCAGGCGGACCGGCCGGCCGGCCTTGGCCTTCACGCGGTAGACGTGCTTGGCGAGGTCGTCGTCGATCTGGGAGGTCTGGTCCCACTCGTTCTCGGTCTCGAGCTGGTGCTCGGCGCCGCAGGCGACGGTCATCTGGGAGTTGGTGGTCCGGTAGCCGAGGAGGTAGCGGGTGCCGCTGACGCGCTTGAGGCGCGGCTGGAGCACGCGGTCCTCGAACGACTCCGCCTTGCGCGGGTCGAAGCCGGCCCCCTCGCTGCCGGAGGGGGCGTGGTACTCGTCGACGCCGTCCTGGCGGTTGAGGATCTGGCTCGAGATCAGCACGGACGCGTCGTGGTCGAGCATCTCGACCTCGTAGTCGAGGATCGCGAGGTGCCGGTCGGTGAAGGAGACCAGGCGGCGCGAGCGGATCAGGACGCGCTTGCCGGAGGGGGTGCGCCACTCCAGCTCGCGGGTGAGCACGCCGTTCGCGAAGTCGAGGCGGCGCGAGTAGGCGAGGACGTCGGCCTCGCTCAGCACGAAGGGCTCGTCGTCGACGTAGAGGCGGATGATCTTGGCGTCCGGCACGTTGACGATGGTCTGGCCGACGCGGGCGAAGCCGAACGCCTCCTCCGCGTGGCGGATGGGCCAGGTCTCGTGGAACCCGTTGATGAAGGTGCCGTAGGCGTAGCCGTCGCGCCCCTCCTCCACGTTGCCGCGGAGGCCGAGGTAGCCGTTGCCGGTGGCGAAGAGCGTCTCGGTGCGGCCCTGCAGCTCGGAGGCGAACTCGGTCTCGACGAGGGCCCACTCGTCGATCGGGAAGCGGTTCCGGTCGAGCGGGTCGGAGGTGATGGGGTTCATGCGGCGTCCTCGGGGGCGGGAGCGGTGGGGAGGAAGGGGAGCAGCTCGGCCAGGTCGTCCACGACCAGGTCGGCGCCGTGCTCGAGCAGGGTGTCGGCCCCGACTCCGCGGTCGACGCCGACGACGAGGCCGAAGCCGCCCGCGCGGCCTGCCGCGACTCCGGAGTGCGCGTCCTCGAGGACGGCGCACTCGGCGGCCGGGAGGCCGAGGAGCTCGGCCGCGTAGAGGTAGGTGTCGGGCGCGGGCTTGCCGGCGATCGAGCGCTCGGCGGCGAGGAGCCCGTCCACGACGACCTCGAAGCGGTCGCGGAGGCCGGCCGCCTCGAGCACCGGCACGCCGTTGCGGGAGGAGGTGACGACGGCGACCTGCACGCCCGCGGCGATCGCGGCGTCGACGAAGCGGAGCGAGCCCGGGTAGGGAGCGACGCCGGTCTCGGCGAGGGTGCGGTTGAAGGCGTCGTTCTTGCGGTTGCCGAGCCCGCAGACGGTCTCGAGCGACGGGTCGTCCTCGGGCGCACCCTCGGGGAGGGTGATGCCGCGCGAGGCGAGGAGCGCCCGGACGCCGTCGTACCGCGGGCGTCCGTCGATGTACCGGAAGTAGTCGGCGTCGGTGTAGCCCTCGGCGATCCCGCGCGAGGAGAGGTACTCCGTGAACAGCCGCGACCAGGCCTGCATGTGGACGTCGGCGGTCGGCGTGAGCACGCCGTCGAGGTCGAACAGGAGCGCGCGGACGCCGCGGAGGGCGGAGGCGTCGGGGCGCGTCGGGGATGCAGTCACGGCGGGGAGGACCTCTGATCGGGGGCAGGCGTTCGGCGGTTCCGCCGATGACGGTCGTCCGCCGCGGACTGCAGGTATCGTATACGCCCCCCGGCCGCCGTGTGGAACCGTTTACACGTCCGTCATCTGCGCGCCGCCGGGGGCGTCGATCCGCTCGGGAGCGAGGCGGTGCCGCCCGAGGGGGAGCATGAGCGGAGTGCCCGAGGTCGGGTCGGTGATGATGCGGCTGTCGAGGCCGAACACGGCGAGCACCGTCTCCTCGGTGAGCACCGCGGCCGGGGTGCCGGAGGCGTGCACCGCGCCGTGCGCGATGGCCACGAGGTGGTCGGCATAGCGGGCGGCCATGTTGAGGTCGTGCAGGACCATCACCACCGTCGTCCCGCGGGTGCGGTTGAGGTCGACGAGCAGGTCGAGCACCTCGATCTGGTGGCTGACGTCGAGGAAGGTGGTCGGCTCGTCCAGCAGCAGCACGTCCGTCTCCTGCGCGAGGGCCATCGCGATCCAGACGCGCTGGCGCTGCCCGCCGCTGAGCTCGTCGACGGAGCGGTCGGCCAGGGCGGCGGTGTCGGTCGCGTCGAGCGCGGTCGCGACGGCCTCGTCGTCGTGGGCGCTCCAACGGCTCAGCATCCCCTGGTGCGGATGGCGGCCGCGGCCGACGAGATCCGCGACGGTGATGCCCTCCGGGGCGATCGGCGACTGCGGGAGGAGGCCGAGCGTGCGGGCGAGCTGCTTCGCCGGCGTCCGGTGCACGGCCCTGCCGTCGAGCAGCACGGCGCCGGAGCGGGGCGCGAGCAAGCGCGACATCGAGCGCAGGAGCGTCGACTTGCCGCAGGCGTTCGCTCCGACGATCGCGGTGATGCGGCCGGGCGGGACGACGAGGTCGAGGCCGTCGACGACGGTCCGGTCGCCGTAGCCGAGGGTGACCCCCTCGGCCGTCAGGGTGTGCGCGGTGGTCACAGTGAGCCTCCCGCTCTGTTGCTGCGGACGATGAGGTAGACGAGGTACGGCGCCCCGAGGACGCCGGTGACCACTCCGACCGGATAGCGCAGGCCCAGCCCGAACTGCCCGACGAAGTCGGCGACGAGCACGAGCAGCGCGCCGACGAGGGCCGAGGGGATGAGGAGCGACGCGCCGGGCCCGATCAGGCGGGCGGCGATCGGGCCGGAGAGGAAGGCCACGAACGCGATCGGGCCGGCGGCGGCCGTCGCGAAGGCGATCAGCCCGACCGCGGCGACGATCACGACGAGGCGGGTGGCGTTCACGCGGATGCCGAGCGCGGAGGCGGTGTCGTCGCCGAGCTGCGTGGCGGAGAGGTCGCGCGAGCGCGAGAGCAGGACGGGGGTGAGGACGACGACCGCGGCGAGGACCGGCACGACCTCGCTCCAGCTCGCGCCGTTGAGGCTCCCGGTGAGCCAGCGGGACGCCTCCTGCAGGTCCCACGCGGCGGCCTGCGAGAGCACGTAGGCGGTGAGGGAGTCGAGCATCGCGGCGACCCCGATGCCGATCAGGATCAGCCGGGTGCCGGCGACTCCGCTGCGGTAGGACAGGGCGTAGACGAGCAGGGCGACCACGAGTCCCGCGACGATCGCGAGGGCCGAGACCTGCGCGGCCCCGAGCGAGAGCGTCACGATGGCGAAGGCCGCGACGGCGCTCGCCCCGGCGCTGATCCCGATGATGTCGGGGCTGGCGAGCGGGTTGCGGAGCATGGTCTGGAAGCTCACTCCGCCGAGCCCGAAGCACAGGCCCACCAGCAGGGCGAGGACGGCGCGCGGGAGGCGGAGGCGCCCGACGGTGAAGCTCGCGCCCGGCACCTGCTCGCCGAGGATCACGCGCAGCACCTCGTCGGGCGAGTAGACGGTCTGGCCGACCAGCAGGGAGACGGCGAGGACGGCCGCGATCAGGACAGCGAGCACGGCGACGACGATCCGGCGGCGGGCCCCGCGGCGGCGGCGGCCGGCCGCGACGGCGCGGGCGGTGGCGGAGGGCGCCTCGAGCAGCGCGGTCACAGCTCGCGCACCTTCTGGCGGCGGACGATCGCGATGAACACCGGGGCGCCGACCAGCGCGGTGACGATGCCCACGTCGATCTCGCTCGGGCGCGCGACGACGCGGCCGACGATGTCCGCCGCGATCAGGAGCACGGCGCCGGTCACCGCCGAGAACGGCAGCAGCCAGCGGTGGTCGACGCCGACGAGGAGGCGGCAGGCGTGCGGGACGACCAGGCCGACGAAGCCGATGGGCCCCGTGACCGCGGTCGTCGCTCCGCAGAGCACGACCGCGCCCAGGGCGGCCCCGCCGCGCGCGAGGGCGACCCGCTCCCCCAGGCCCGCCGCGAGCTCGTCGCCGAGCGCGAGGGTGTTGAGGCTCTTGGCCGAGAGCACGCAGAGGACGAGGCCGGCCAAGAGGAAGGGGAGCACCTGCGCGATGCTCGCGGACGTCGCGCCGCCCACTCCGCCGATCTGCCAGGAGCGGATGCCGCCCGCGATGTCGGCGCGCGGCAGGACGATCGCGCTGATGACCGAGACCAGCGCGGCCGAGGTGGCGGCGCCGGCCAGGGCGAGCTTGAGCGGAGTCGCGCCGCCGCGCCCGAGCGACCCGACCGTGTAGACGAAGACCGCGGCGACCGCGGCCCCGCCGATCGCGACCCAGACGTAGGCGGCGGAGCTCGTCAGCCCGAAGAAGACGATGCCCGTCACGACCGCGAGCGAGGCTCCGGTGTTCACCCCGAGGATGCCGGGGTCGGCCAGCGGATTGCGGGTCACCCCCTGCATCAGCACGCCGGCGACGCCGAGGGCCGCGCCCGCGATCGCGGCGAGCACGGTGCGCGGGATGCGCTTGGCGACCGCGGCCTGCGCGAACCCGTCCGTGGACCCGCCGAACGCGGCGACCACGTCGCTCCACGCCACCTCCCGCGACCCCACCAGCACCGACACCACGGCGGCGGCGAGCAGCACGGCCACGGCCGCGAGCAGCCAGAGGGCGCGCAGCCGCCTCGGGCGGCGCACGGCGGCGACGCCCGAGGCGGCGGGAGGAGCGGCGAGGGTCACGCGGGTCGGATCCCGGCTCAGGCGGCCGGAGTGCTCTGCGCGGCCTTGGCGGCGGCCTCGTCGAGCAGGTCCAGGTAGTCGTCGAGGACCCACGAGATCGAGAGCGGCGTCGGGTTGGCGGCGGTGCCGAGCGGGGTGGAGGGCAGGCGCACGATGGCGTCGTCGGCGACCGCGGGGATCTGCGAGAGCAGCGGGTCTGCCTTGAGGGTGCTCACGAGCTCGTCGTCGCCGTAGGTGACGATCACGTCGACGTCGCTGAAGGCGTCGGCCTGCTCGGCGCTCTGCGTGAGCGAGAACTTGTCGGTCGCGGCGGAGGCGGTGGCGATGCTGCCCGGGGTCGCCATGCCGAGGTCCTCGAAGAACGCGGGGCGGGTGTCGTGCGAGGTGTAGAAGCTGACCTGGCTGAGGTCCGTCGGGTCGACGTGGGTGAGGAACATCGCCGAGGTGCCGGCCAGCTGCGGGTGCGCGGCGACCTTCTCCTCGATCTCGCCCTCGAGCTCGGTGATCAGGGCGGCGCCCTCGTCGGCCCTGCCCATCGCCTCGCTGTTCAGCGTGATCATGTCGCGCCAGGAGGTGCCCCAGGCGGTCTCGGGGTAGGCGACGACGGGGGCGATCTCGCTCAGGGTGTCGTAGTCCTCCTGCGTGAGGCCGGAGTAGGCGGCGAGGATGACGTCCGGGTCGGTGTCCGAGACGGCCTCGAAGTCGATGCCGTCGGTCTCGTCGAAGAGGACGGGGGTCTCGGCGCCGAGCTCCTCGAGCTTCTCGCTCACCCAGGGGAGGAGCCCGTCGCCGTCGTCGTCGCCGAAGTTGGCGGCGGCCATGCCCACGGGGACGACACCCAGCGCGAGCGGGACCTCGTGGTTGGCCCAGTTGACGGTCGCCACGCGCTCGGGCGCCGACTCGATGGTGGTGGTGCCGAGGGCGTGCTCGATCGTGATCGGCGTGAAGCCGCTGTCGGCGGCGGCGTCGTCTCCGGCGGCCGAGCCGCTGCAGCCGGCGAGGCCGATCGTCAGCGCGGTGGCGGCGAGCAGGGCGAGGGGCGTGGTGGCGCGGGGCATGGGTCCCTTTCGAGAGGCTGTGCGGGAGGCGGCGCAGGGTCCGAGCGGACCGGCACTAAGGACAGCCTAACCAAAGAATGTGCGTGCTCTCAGCCCCGATTCCTCGCCTCCCGAGGTCGGAGGCGCCCCGAGGTGCCGCTCGCGGAGCGCGGAGGCGGCCCCGCCACGGCCGCGGACGTCACGCCGTCGCGAGCCTCTCGACGGTGCGCAGGTTCCGGGTCGTGGTGCTCGAGCGGTAGGCGGAACGGGCGAGAATCCTCGCGACCGGCGTGTCCGTCGAGGAGCCGCGCGGGCAGCGCCAGTAGAGGACGCCGGCACCCCGGGCGACGAGCTCGACCGCCGGATCCGGCTCGCCGATCGCGGCCTGCGCGGCGTCGAGCGCCTCCTCGTCCGAGCCGAAGACGACGTACGGATGCGCCTCCTCGTCGATCCGCGGGAACGGGTAGGCGGCGAGCACCGCGGCGAGCGCCTCCTGCGTCACGAGCACGATCCAGGCGTCGTAGCCGAACCGCTCGGCGAGCGCCGCCTCGAGCGCGGGCTTCAGCTCGGCGGCCGGGCGGTCGGAGTCGAAGGCCGCGTTGCCGCTCGCGAGGACCGTCCGCACCCGGTCCACGCCGATCCCGGCGACCGTCTCGGCGAGCTCGGCGCTGCGGACGGTGCGGCCGTTGACGTTCACTCCGCGGAGGAGGGCGAGGAACCGGGTCATGCGGCCGACGGTAGCGTGACGGCATGGCGCGCGGAAGCGGACGACGACGACCCCGGCGAACCCTCGAGGAGGAGATCCTGCGGGCGAGCGAGCGCGGACCCGGGGCGAGGACGCGGGCGGAGACCGTCCCTCCCTCCGGACGCCGGCTGGTGGCGCCGCCCGCCTCGGGCACCCTGCTCCACGTCGACGTGGACGCGCTGGTGGCGCTCGCCGCGCGGGAGGACCTGCTGATCGCGCTGGAGCGGCGGATCGGCGAGCACTCGGTGGCCGCGACTCCGGTGCTCTCGTGGTGGTCGGCGACTCCGTCGGTCCCGGGCGAGGAGGAGGAGCGTCGGCTCGACGCGCTCGTGCTGCGGACGGTGGAACTCGGGGCGGGGCCGGCCGAGGACGTGGACTCGCGGCTGCGGGAGCTGGCGCACGAGGGCGGTCTGGACGAGCTGGGCTCCGCTCTGGCACTGCTCGCGCGGGTCCCGGATCCGCCGGCGGCGTTCCAGGATCCGGACGGGTTCCTGCGCGTGACGGTCCCGGAGTCGCCGTTCGAGCGGCGGCTCGAGGTCCTCGCGGAGGCGCAGGGCCGGGCGGGCGAGCTGCTGGTGCTGCTGCGCGACTGCGCGTTCACCGCGACCCTGCCGCGGCGGCGCTCGGCGATCGCGGCGATGAGCGGGCGGATCCGGGCGGCCGCGGACCCGGGGCGCCTCGACTCCCGGCGGCTGGACGAGCTCGCGCAGGCGGTGGACGCGGCGCTCGAGAAGCGGTGGACCGTGCTCTGACGGCGGTCCGCGCTACCGGCGCGCCCGTCGCAGTGACCGTTCGCGCATCGGTTCAGCCCCCGCGCACCCCGGGTGAATAGGCTGGACGGATGCCTCTCACCGGTCTCGACCTCCGCCGCTTCCCCGCCGCCCTGAACGACGAGGGCGGTCCCGACGCCGCCACCGCCGCGTGGGCCACCGCGATCAACGCGGGCTTCCACGAGAAGGAGTTCACGCCGGAGAAGCTGCGGGACTGGGCCGAGCACATGGTCGCCGACCAGCGCGTGCTGACCGCGGTCGTCGACTCCTCCGCCCCCGAGGGGCTCGACGGCGCGGGCGTGCCGGTCGGCACCTACGCGGCGTTCCCCGGGGCCCTGCAGGTCGGCGGCGGACGCGAGCTGCCGGCGCACCTCGTCTCGCAGGTGACCGTGCGGCCCACGCACCGGCGCCGCGGCATCCTGCGCGCGATGATCACCGAGGACCTGCGCCTGGCGAAGGAGGCCGGCACCCCGGTCGCCGCGCTCACGGCGAGCGAGGCCTCCATCTACCGCCGGTTCGGCTTCGGCCGCTCGGCCTTCACCCGCTCCATCCGCGTCGACACCGGGCCGCGCTTCGGCCTGCAGACCGAGCCCGCCGGCCGCGTCGAGGTGGTCGCGACGAGCTGGCTGCAGCCGCGCATCCCCGCGGTGTTCGCCGCGTTCCAGGCGTCGACCCCCGGCTCGCTGACCCGCCAGTCGCGCTACGAGGCGAACTCCGTCGGCACCGCGTCCGGCGAGACCACGCCCGGCCTCGACGTCCGCTCGGCCGTCCACCTCGACGAGGAGGGGACGCTCGACGGCTTCGTGACCTACCGCGCGGTCGGGCCCGAGGACGACAAGACCCTCGAGATCGTCGACCTCGTCGCCCCCGGCGCCGACGCCTACCTCGCGCTCTGGGGCTACCTCGGCGCGGTCGACCTCGCCTCCGCGGTGACCTGGGACATGGCCCCGGTGGACGACCCGCTGACCTGGGCGCTCCGCGACGCGCGCGTGGTGCAGGTGAGCCACGTGGGCGACCTGATCTGGCTGCGGATCCTCGACGTCGCCGCCGCGTTCTCGGCCCGGCCGTGGACCGCTGACGGCTCGGTCGTCGTCGAGGTGGCCGACGGGCTCGGGCTCGCCGACGGCCGCTACCGCCTCACCGCCTCGGGCGGCTCCGCCACCGTGGAGCGCACCGGGGACGAGGCCGAGCTCGCGCTGGACGTGGCCGACCTGGGGTCGCTGCTGCTGGGCTCGGTGCGGCCGTCGATCCTGGCGAAGGCCGGGCTGGCGCGCGTCACGGGCGAGGCGCGGCGGATGGACCGCCTGTTCGCGCCGATCGCGACGCCGTACTGCATCTCGTTCTTCTAGGAGGCACCGCCCTCCCGGCGGCACCGCCCTCTCGGCGGCAGCGCGCGGCCGGCGGTGTCCGGCTCCCGCGCCGCCGCCGCCGCCCCCGCGCATCCGCGGCCGCCGCGGACTGCCAGCCGCCTCCGGGCGTCCGCGCATCCCGCGTCGGTCATGCTGGAGGACCCGTCCCCGACACCGGCAGGAGTTCCGCGTGGGTGCATCCGTGATCGTCGACGTCATCGTCGTGCTGAGCCTCATCGGCGCGCTCGTCGACGGTCTGCGGCGCGGCCTGCTCCGGACCCTCGGCGGTCTCGCCGGGATCGTCGCAGGCGCGATCGGCGCCTCGTTCGCCGTGCCCGCCGTCTCGTCGTGGACGGCCGGCAGCGAGTGGCGCCTGCTCGCCGTGATCGGCACCGCCGTGCTGCTGCTGGGCGTCGGCTACGCGGTCGGAGCGACGCTCGGCGCGGTCATCGGCCGTGGAGCCGACCGCGTGAAGCTCGGCCTGCTCGACCGGCTCGCGGGCGGCGTCGCCGGCGTCGCGATCTCCGGCCTGGTCTGGATCGCCGTCACCTCGGCCGTCTCCCTGCTCGGCGTCCCCCTCGTCACGACCTCGGTCGCCGGCTCGACGGTCATCCGCACGATCGACGACCTCACCCCCTCCCCCGTCCGCGCCTTCCTCGCCCAGCTGCAGTCGACCGTGGTCGACGAGGGCACGTCGTGGGTCGTCGAGGCGCTCGACGCTCCCACCCGGGCGCCCGCGATCCCGGACGTCTCGACCGACGACCCGGAGGTCGCCGCCGCCACCCGCTCGGTCGTGCGCGTCTCCGGCACGGCCTGGGCCTGCGACGTCGGAGTGACGGGCAGCGGCTTCGTCGTCTCGGACGACCGCGTGATCACCAACGCGCACGTGGTCGGCGGAGTCTCGCAGCCGGTCGTCGAGGCGCCGGGCGAGGCCCCGCGCACCGGCCGAGTCGTCTACCTGGACCCGGCCGCCGACCTCGCCGTGATCGCCGTCGACGGGCTCGACGCCTCCCCGCTCCCGCTCGACGACGCCGTCGCCGCCGGGGACGACGCGGTGGTCGCGGGCTACCCCTTCGGCGGCCCGCTGACCCTCGGCTCGGCCGAGATCTCCTCCGACGCCACGGTCTCGCTGATGGTCGACGGAGCACCGACCTCACGGGAGGTGCTGACCCTCGCCGCCGTCGTCAACCAGGGCAACTCGGGCGGCCCGCTGCTCTCCCTCGAGGGCACCGTGTCGGGCGTCGTCTTCGGCAAGGCCGCCTCCGTCGACAACGTCGGCTACGCCATCCCGCTCTCGGTCCTCACTCCCGTGGTCGAGCAGGCCGCCTCGCTGACGGACGCCGTCGATCCGGGGGCCTGCCGCTCGAAGTGAGCGGTCACGGCAGCGGTCCGTCGACCAGCACGAGGGTGAGGTCGTCGAGCCGCACCGTCTCGGGCCGCGCCGACTCGAGGTAGGCGGACACGCGCGGATCGACGGGGAAGCGCGCCGACCGCTCGATCGCGATGGCGACGATCCCGGCTGACGACGGATCGGTCGTCACCCGATCGCCGATGTAGGGCACGTAGACGCCCGAGGACATGCCCTGTGCGAGGACCAGGCCGCCGTCGAGGCCGCGCTCGCGCAGCACGTCGGCCACCCGCGCGATCCCGGTCGGCCGCTCCTGGGCGATCCCCGCCGAGGTGGCGATCGCGATCACGAGGGAAGCGGCCAGCAGCACCGCGCCGGCGCCGCGGGCGAGGGGTGCGGGCAGCACGATCCCGCCGCGCAGCGCCTCCGCGATGCCGATGCCCGCCAGCGCGCAGAGGAGCCACGCCCACGCCGCGTAGTAGTGCGGCAGCGCGACCGAGCTGATCGCCAGGTGGAACACGAGGAGGAGCAGCGTCGCGGCGCCCAGGTAGAGCACCAGCGCGCGGCGCCGCGGAGCGAGCAGGGCCAGCAGGGTCCCGAGGAGCAGCACGGCGAGCGCCGCCGGCCCGATGCCGACGAGCATGAACCAGAGGTTCGCCCACCACGGAGGGAAGACGTACGCGGTCCCGGCGACCTCGATCAGGTGGCCGTCGGCGTTGTGCTCGGACTGGAACTCGAGCAGGTACCGGACCGCCTCGACCGGGTGCACCGGCAGGTAGGCGAGCACCCCGGTGACGACGAACGCGACGGAGAGGGCGAGGCCGCCCCGCAGAGCCCGGGCCCTGCTCCCCGACCACAGCAGCGGCAGCAGGAGCACGGGCGCGAGGACCGCGGTGGTCAGCTTCGAGGTGACCGACAGCGCCAGCAGCGCACCGGCCAGCGCGATCAGCCAGCCGCTCCGCCTGCCCGGCGAGGCGCGCGACCAGGTCCACGCCGCCGCCATCGCCGCGACGGCGAAGAGCACCATGAACGGCTCCAGGAGCGCGAGGCGGTCGATCCGGGTGCCGGCGCCCACGGCGGTGCGCGGGAGGAGGAGGAACAGGCCGGCCGGGACGAGCGCGAGCGTCGGGCCGAGCTCGCGCCGGAACCAGAGCCAGAGCACCACCCCGGTGAGGAACGCGGCCGCGCCGGCGGCGATCCTGCCCGCGAGCAGCCCCTCGCCGAGCAGCACCTGCGCGAGCCCGATCAGGTACTTCGCCGTCGGCGGATGCTCGAGGTTCGCGCTCACGTCGCCGTGCAGGTAGTCCCACCCCGCGGCGAGGTACACGGGCTCGTCCGACGAGATGTTCGCCGCTCCGAGGTTCCCGAAGCACTGGTAGAGCCCCCACAGCACGGTCCCGATCAGAGCCGCCCGCTTCACCCGCCCGATCCTAGGCGCCGGTGCCCGCACCGCTCCACCGGAGGGCCCGGGCCGCGGCGACCGCGGCGGGTAGGATCGACGCGCATCCCGTCCCCCTCCCCTGGAGCCTCCAGCACATGGCAGACAGCCGCACCGCCGTTCCCGACACCACTGCGAACGCGGAGGCGACGCCCGAGCGGGAGCAGCCCTACGCGGCCCTCGGACTCAAGCCCGACGAGTACGCGAGCATCCGCGAGATCCTCGGCCGCCGCCCCACGAGCGGCGAGCTCGCGATGTACTCGGTGATGTGGAGCGAGCACTGCTCCTACAAGTCGTCGAAGATGTACCTCCGCCAGTTCGGGCAGAAGGTCTCCCCCGCCATGAAGAAGAACCTCATGGTCGGCATGGGCGAGAACGCCGGAGTGGTCGACGTCGGCGAGGGCTGGGCCGTCACCTTCAAGATCGAGAGCCACAACCACCCGAGCTACATCGAGCCCTTCCAGGGTGCGGCGACGGGGGTCGGCGGCATCGTCCGCGACATCATCTCGATGGGCGCCCGGCCGGTCGCGGTCATGGACGCGCTGCGCTTCGGGGCGATCGACGACCCCGACACCGCGCGCGTGGTGCACGGCGTCGTGGCCGGCATCTCCTTCTACGGCAACTGCCTCGGCCTGCCGAACATCGGCGGCGAGACCTACTTCGACTCGGTCTACCAGGGCAACCCGCTCGTCAACGCGCTGGCCGTCGGCGTCCTCCGCCACGAGGACCTGCACCTCGCGAACGCCCGCGGCGTCGGCAACAAGGTCGTGCTGTTCGGGGCGCGCACCGGAGGCGACGGCATCGGCGGCGCGTCGATCCTCGCCTCCGACACCTTCGCCGACGGCGGACCGACCAAGCGCCCCGCGGTGCAGGTCGGCGACCCGTTCGCCGAGAAGGTGCTCATCGAGTGCTGCCTCGAGCTGTTCCGCAAGGACCTCGTCGAGGGCATCCAGGACCTGGGCGCCGCGGGCATCTCGTGCGCCACGTCGGAGCTGGCCTCCAACGGCGACGGCGGCATGTTCATCGAGCTCGACTCGGTGCTGCTGCGCGACCCCTCGCTCACGGCGGAGGAGATCCTCATGTCGGAGTCGCAGGAGCGGATGATGGCCGTCGTCACGCCCGAGAAGCTCGACGCGTTCCTCGAGGTCGTCGGCAAGTGGGACGTCGAGACCAGCGTGCTCGGCGAGGTCACCGACTCCGGCCGCCTCATCATCAACTGGCACGGCGAGGAGATCGTCAACGTCGACCCGCGCACCGTCGCGGTCGACGGCCCGGTCTACGAGCGCCCGATCGAGTACCCCTCCTGGCTCGACGCGCTGCAGGCCGACTCCTCCTCCCGACTGCCCCGCTCGACCGGCGGCGACGCGCTGCGCGCCGAGACCCTGGCGCTCCTGGGCTCGGCGAACCTCGCCGACAAGAGCTGGATCACCTCGCAGTACGACCGCTACGTGCTCGGCAACACCGCGCTCAGCTATCCCGACGACGGCGGCATGGTCCGCGTCGACGAGGAGTCGGGCCTCGGCTTCGCGGTCGCGACCGACGCGAACGGGCGCTGGTGCCAGCTCGACCCGGCGCAGGGCGCCCGCCTGGCGCTGGCGGAGGCGTTCCGCAATGTCGCCGTCACCGGAGCGACCCCGGTCGCCGTCTCGGACTGCCTCAACTTCGGCAGCCCTGAGAACCCCGAGGTGATGTGGCAGTTCCGCGAGGCCGTGGGCGCGCTCGCCGACGCCTGCCTCGAGCTCGAGATCCCCGTCACCGGCGGCAACGTCTCGTTCTACAACCAGACCGGCGACGTGCCGATCTTCCCGACCCCGGTCGTCGGCGTCCTCGGCGTGATCGATGACGTCGCGCGCCGCATCCCCTCCGGCTGGCAGGACGAGGGCGACAACCTCTACCTCCTCGGCACCACCCGCGACGAGCTCGACGGCTCCGCGTGGGCCGGCACCATCCACGACCACCTCGGCGGGCTGCCCCCGCAGCTCGACCTGGCCGCCGAGCGCGCGCTGGCCGAGCTGATCTCGGCGGGCGCGAAGGAGTCGCTCATCGCCTCCGCCCACGACCTCGCCGACGGCGGGCTCGTGGTGGCGCTGGCCGAGTCGGCGCTGCGCTTCGGCGTCGGGGCGCGCATCTGGCTCGACGAGCTGATGGAGCGCGACGGCGTCGACGCGACGGCCGCGCTGTTCTCGGAGTCGACCGGCCGCGTGCTCGTGTCGGTGCCGCGCGAGGACGACGTGAAGTTCCGCGGGCTCTGCGAGGGCCGGGGCTACCCGGTGCTGCGCATCGGCGTGACCGACGCGGCGACCCCCGCGGTCGAGGTGCAGGGCCTCTTCACGCTGCCGCTGGACGAGCTGCGCTCGGTGAACGGCGCCGTGCTGCCGCGCCACTTCGGCTGAGCCTCCGGGCGATCCGAGTCCGCAGGAGTCGCGGTGGTCGAGCTGGACCACCGCGACTCCTGCGGTACCGGCTCAGCTCCGGAGTTCCGTGATTACGGAATGTTTGCAATAGTGGAGCCATGACCTCCTCCCGAGACCTCGCCGGCGAGGTCGACGAGCTCCGAGCGCGGCTGGACCGCCTCGAGCGCGCCGACACCCCCGCCGCGCCCGCCGCCGACGATCCGCTCTGGGCCCTGACCGCTCTCCGCGAGCGCCTGCCCTCTCCCGGCGGAGTCGTCTTCGCCGGCTCGGTCGCCACTCCGGCCGGCCCCGTCGAGTGGCAGTACGGCCTCAGCACCGACGCGTTCTTCGAGCGCGACTGGGGAGCGAGCCCCGGGCCGACCGCGCTCGCCGCGCTGGGCAGCCCCGTGCGTCTGCGGTTCCTGCAGGCGGTGGCCGGCGGAGTCGAGACCGTCGCGCAGCTCGCCGAGAGCGAGGGCGCGGGCACCACCGGGCAGATCTACCACCACGTCAACCAGCTGGTCGCCGCCGGCTGGCTGGAGGCGCGCGGCCGCGGTCGCTACGGCGTCCCGCCGGAGCGCCTCGTCCCCCTGCTCGTGATCCTGCTCGCCTCCGGAGGACCCCGATGACCCGCCGCCGCCTCGCTCTCGCCGCCGCCTCCGCCGCGGCCGTCGTCCTGCTCGGCGGAGTGCTGCTCCGTCCCTCCGCTCCCACCCTCTCGACCGAGGCGACGGGCGACGCCGAGATCGCCGGGTGGCTCCGGACCGACGTCGGAGACGGCGCGCGGAACCACCTCGTCGCCGCCGTGATCACGCCCGACGGCGTGCGCTACGGCGGACTCGGAGCCGACGAGCGGACCGAGGTCGAGATCGGATCGGTCACGAAGACGATGACCGCGCTCCTCCTCGCCCGGAGCGCCTCCGAGGGGACGGTCGGGCTCGAGGACCCCGCCGCGGAGCACGCCGACGTCGGCGGCTTCACCGGGACGCTCGAGGAGCTGGCGACCCACCGCTCCGGCCTGCCGCGCCTCCCCACCGGTGTCGGCGACCTCGCCTCGACGCTCGTCGCCCAGCTGCGCGGCACGGACCCCTACGCGGGCTGGTCGGCCGACGACGTCCTCCGGCAGGCCGCCGAGGCGGACCAGGGCGAGCACGTGCACGCCTACTCGAACCTCGGTGCGGCGGTGCTGGGCCAGACGCTCGCCCGTGCCGAGGGCCGCGACTACGCCGACCTCCTCCGCGAGCGCGTCCTCGATCCGCTCGGGATGACCGCGACCTCCGTCCCGGAGACCGCGGACGCCCTCCCCGGCGACGCGCCGACCGGCTTCTCGGCGAGCGGGCGGTCCGTCGACGCGTGGACGATGGCGGGCTACGCACCGGCGGGCGGCGTCCGCTCCACGGCGGCGGACATGGCCCGCTACGCGCAGGCCCTCCTCACCGACGACCCCGCGCTGGGGGTGCCCGCGGCGAGCGTCCTGGATCCCCGGTTCGACGCCGACGGGGCGCGGATCGGCCTCGGCTGGTTCACCTCGGAGTCGGAGGACGGCGGATCCGTCACCTGGCACAACGGAGGGACCTCCGGCTACTCGACGATGCTCGCGATGGACCGCGAGCGCGGCGTGGCCGTGTTCGTCAACGGGGACACGGCGAGCTCGGTCGACGAGCTCGGCCTGCGCCTGCTGGAGCGCGCCGGGGAGGAGTCGTGATGATCGCCTCGATCCTCGTCCTGCTCGTCGTCGCGTTCACCGTCGGCCGCTTCGCCCTGGGGAGCGTCCCCCGGCGCCGGGCGGCCGGGCTCCTCGACCGCGACCGCGTCCGGACGCTCGCCCGCGGCGTCGAGGCCGTCGCCGTGCTGCTGCTCGGGCGGGCGCTCGTCGACTGGTCGGCGCTGACGCTGCTCCCCTGGGCCGTGCTGGTGGCTCTCACCGCGGCCGGGGCGGCCGGCGCCGTGCTGCGCTGGGACGGGCTGCCGTGGTTCGAGGACCCGGCGCGCCGCCGCTCGCGGACGACCGGGCTCGCGGCGACCGTCGCCGTGTCGGCGGTCCTGATCGGCGTCCTGGGCTGAGCGCCGCGCACGTGCCGTCGGATCCGCGCCTTCCGCGGTGGTCGCGTGCTGCTGCGAGGCGGGAGGAGTGGCGGCGGGCGCGGGCGGGAGCGGCGTCAGCCGGTCTGCGCGGGGAGGTCGTCGGGCTCGGCGTTGTCGAGGACGCGGCCGTTCTGGTCGCCGACGCTCAGGACGGTCGCCGGGCGGAGGTTGAGGGTGTCGCCGCCGTAGAGGCTGTCGATGTCGACGCCGTCGCGGCGCACCGAGTTCAGCGCGGAGAGGTAGTCGGAGCTGATGCAGAACCGGTCCGCGATCCGCTCGCTGATGTCGCCCGCTGCCACCAGGTACGAGGCCGGAGCGCCGTCGGAGGTGGTGCTCGCCGTCCCGGTCGCGCCGACGCGGGTGCCGCGGTCGCGCACGCGCTCGAGGTCGACGCCATCGAGCGTCCCCTCGTCGAGCGCCTGGACGACGCACTCGGCCGAGACGTCCTCGACGGGTGCGGGAGTGGTCGAGACGCTCGGCACCGGCCGCGGCGTGGACTCGGCTCCGGCGGCGGGCGGCGCCGTGGAGGCGGTCGGCTCGGCGGGTGCGGCGGCGGGGCTCGTCGCCTCCGCCGTGCAGCCGGCGAGCAGGACCACGGCGGAGAGGGCGATCACGAGGCGCTGCGTCGTCCGGACCATTCCGCGACTCTAACCCGGCACCCGGGCGGCCGGGCGCCACCGCGCCCAGCGGGCCGCGGGCGATCCGGTCGAGGCCGCTGGACCCGGCCGACGCGCAGGCCCGAGGCGGGGCGCGGGGCGGCCCCTGGACGGCGCGCCCCCGATTGACCTCCCCCGTCGATCGCACCCATGCCGAGCACCTGTTGGACACGCGGCCCGAACCGGAGTCGACTGGGACCATGCAGTACACGCACCTCGGTCGCACCGGCCTGTCCGTCTCCCGCACCGTCCTCGGCACCATGAACTTCGGCATGCAGACCGAGGAGTCCGACTCGTTCGCGATCATGGACCGCGCGCACGAGCTGGGCGTCAACTTCTTCGACACGGCCAACGTGTACGGAGGCGAGGCCGGCCGCGGCGCCACCGAGGAGATCGTGGGCCGCTGGTTCGCGCAGGGCGGCGAGCGCCGCGAGCGCACCGTCCTCGCGACCAAGGTCTTCGGCGACATGGGCGAGTTCGCCGCTCCCGGAGCCGAGCGCGGCCGCGACTCCTGGCCCAACGGCGGCCGCCTCTCGGCGCTCACCCTGCGCCGCGCGCTCGACGAGAGCCTCCGCCGCCTGCAGACGGACCACATCGACCTCTACCAGTTCCACCACGTCGACCGGACGACTCCCTGGGACGAGATCTGGCAGGCGATGGAGGTCGCCGTCCAGCAGGGCAAGGTCCTCTACGTCGGCTCCAGCAACTTCGCCGGCTGGCACCTCGCCCAGGCGCAGGAGGCGGCGCGCGCCCGCCACTTCACCGGCCTCGCCTCCGAGCAGTCGATCTACAACCTGCTCGTCCGCGACGTCGAGCGCGAGGTCCTGCCCGCCGCGCTGCACTACGGGCTCGGCGTCATCCCCTGGTCGCCGCTGCAGGGCGGGCTGCTGGGCGGCGTGCTCGAGAAGACCGCGGAGGGCGGGCGCCGCTCCTCCGAGCGCACCCTCGCCGCGATCGAGGAGCACCGTCCCGCGCTCGAGCAGTGGGAGGCGTTCGCCCGCGAGCGCGGCGAGGCGCCCGGCGAGCTGGCGCTGGCGTGGCTCCTCCACCAGCCCGCCGTCACCGGTCCGATCACCGGGCCGCGGACGCTCGAGCAGCTCGAGAGCGCCGTCGCCGCCGTCGACATCACCCTCGACCCCGAGGCCCTCGCGCGCCTCGACGAGATCTTCCCCGGCCACCGGACAGCCCCCGAGGACTACGCCTGGTGACCACCCACCCCACTGCGAAGGAGCATTCATGAAGCAGCGCACTCTCGGCGACCTCCAGGTCGGCGCGATCGGACTCGGCGGCATGCCGATGTCGATCGAGGGCCGCCCGGACCGCGAGCGCTCGATCGCCACGATCCACGCCGCCCTCGACGCCGGCGTGACCCTGATCGACACGGCCGACGCCTACCACCTCGCCACCCAGGACGACCTCGGCCACAACGAGCTGCGGAGGCGCTGCGCAGCTACGGCGGCGACACCTCCGCCGTGCTCGTCGCCACCAAGGGCGGCCACCTGCGGCGCGAGCCCGGCCCTTGGGACCAGGACGGCCGCCCCGAGTACCTCAAGGAGGCGGCCCGCGCGTCCGCGAAGCGCCTCGGCGTCGACGCGATCGGCCTCTACCAGTACCACCGGCCCGACCCGGCG
This sequence comes from Rathayibacter sp. AY1E2, assembly GCF_002932325.1. Classification (NCBI taxonomy): domain Bacteria; kingdom Bacillati; phylum Actinomycetota; class Actinomycetes; order Micrococcales; family Microbacteriaceae; genus Rathayibacter; species Rathayibacter sp. AY1E2. The sequence goes on along the minus strand of NZ_PSVO01000010.1, from coordinate 86,496 downwards.
GTCCCCTACGCCGACTCGATCGGAGCGCTGGCCGAGCTGCTCGACGAGGGCGTCCTCCTCCGCGCGGGCATCTCGAACGCCGACCCGGACCAGATCCGCGAGGCGCACGGCATCCTCGGCGAGCGCCTGGTCTCGGTGCAGAACCAGTTCTCGCCGTCGTTCCGCTCCAGCGAGCCGGAGCTCGAGCTCTGCGCCGAGCTCGGACTGGCGTTCCTGCCGTGGAGCCCGCTCGGCGGCATCTCCTCGGCGGGCGAGCTCGGCTCGCGCTACTCCGCGTTCGCGGCGGTCGCCGAGGCCCGCGGCGTGACGCCGCAGGTCGTCTGTCTCGCCTGGGAGCTGGCGAAGGCCCCGGTCGTGCTGCCGATCCCGGGCGCCTCCCGCCCCGAGAGCATCCGCGACTCCGCCACGGCGGCCGACCTGGAGCTCACGGCCGAGGAGCTGGCGTCGCTCGACTGAGCCCGTTCATGACGGAGGAGGGATCCGGTCGAGGCACCGGTCCGACGCGGATCGCGGGATCTCGGCGCTGGTCCCTCCTCCGTTGCGAGCACGATCCCGCTCAGACCGCGTCCTGCAGCGGCTGCGGGAGGGCCGAGACGAATGCGCGGGCCGCGGCGCTCGGCCGCTCCGGCACCGCCACCATCGTCCGCCACACCAGGAGCGGATCGGCGAGCGCCACCGCCCGCAGCCCGGCGGGGCGCTTCTCGGCGAAGTGCGCCGGCACGACCGCGATCCCCATGCCGTACTCGACCAGGTCGAGCAGCGTGTGCACGTCGTTCACCTCGAGCTCGACCTCGAACGCGAGGCCGTGCGCCGCGAACGCCCGCGCCGCGAGGTGACTCGCCGCCCAGTGCTCCTGCAGCCCCACGATCGTCTCGCCCGCCAGGTCCGGGATGCGGCAGCCGACGCGGCTCGCGAGCGGGTGACCCGGGCGCACGAGCACCGCGAAGCCCTCGCTCGCCAGCGGCATCGTCCGCACGCCGCCCGGCACGGCTCCGATGTCGGCGACCAGCGCCAGGTCGAGGCGGCCGGCGGCGACGGAGTCGAGCAGCGTGCCGGACCCCTCGTGGATCAGCCGGAGCGCGACTCCCGGGTGCTGCTCGCGGAAGGTCGCGAGCTCGCGCGGCAGGTGCACGCCGCCGAGGCACTCCTCCGTGCCGACCGCCAGGCTCCCGCGGAGCACCCCCTGCACGGCGAGAACCGCGTCGCGGGCGGCGAGCGCGCTGGCGACCGAGCGCTCCGACTCCGCGAGCATCGCCCGGCCGGCCGGCGTCAGCTCGACCCGGCGCGTGCTGCGGGTGAAGAGGGGGCTGCCCAGCTCGCTCTCGAGCGCGCGGATCGACGCCGAGAGGCCCGACTGCGAGATCTGCAGGGCGCTCGCGGCGCGGGTGAAGTGCTGCTCCTTCGCGACGGCGAGGAAGTGTTCGAGCTGTCGCAGTTCCATGGGTCCATCCTCGTCGCGCGGGCGGAGGAGCGGGGACCGGACCCGGCACTCCCCAGCGGCCGCTCGGCCGCCGGGTGCGGAGCCGGCCGGCGCATACGGCGGCGGCGGCCGCGAGAGCCCGCTCGGCTCAGGCGTCGGCGGACGAGATCGCGAGGACGATCGCCGTCAGCGTCGCCCGCAGGCGCTCGAGCGACGCGGGCTCCGACTCGTCCTCGAGGATCGACTGCTTCACCGCGTCGTCGTAGCCCGCCACCAGCAGGCGCACGGCCGTCGTCGGCTCGAGGGAGAACTCGCGGCGCACCTGGCGCAGCGCCCCGTGCACGATCTGCACGAGCGAGGCGTCGAAGCCGGCGCGGAAGTCGCGGTACTGCGGAGCGATCCGCGGGTCGCGCAGCGCGAGCAGCTCGAACTCCGACTCGACCACGCACCAGCGGCGGTTGTCGGTGGCAGGACCCTGGAGGAAGTCGAGGATGACCACGGCCAGCGTCTCGGCCGTCAGCGGCTCGTCGGCCGAGACGACGCGCGGGATCGTACGGTCCATCTGCTCGACGAGGGCGGTCACCCGGGCGCCGTTCTCCCGCTCCATGAGCGCGAAGAACAGCTCCTCCTTGGTGGAGAAGTTGGAGTAGAAGGCGCCGCGCGAGAACCCGGCGCGCTCGCAGATCTGCTCGACGGACGCGCTGTGCACGCCGGTCTCGGCGAAGACGTCGTAGGCCGCGTCGAGCAGGCGCTCGCGGGTGCGGCCGCGGCGGGAGGTCTCGGGAGGGGTGGAGTCGATCGCCGTCATCACCAGCCTCCTGCCCGCCCTGTCAACACCTTCGACGCCGTTCACCTTATCCGATACATTCACGTATCGAATACGGTCCTGTATCGGATACGCTCGTGTATCGGAGCCCGGCTCCGCCCTGGTACAGAGACGTATCGCCACCCTCCCCACCCATCGTCAGGAGACCGCGTGTCGTCGCTGCTCTACCGTCTCGGTCGTCGCGTGTACCGCGCCCACCGCCTCGTCGCCGTCCTGTGGCTGCTGATCGTGGTGGCGGGCGGAGGAGGAGCGCTGCTGCTCAACCAGGGCACCGACAACACGTTCTCCATCCCGGGCACGCAGTCGCAGACCGCCCTCGACCAGCTCGAGCGCACCTTCCCCCAGGTCAGCGGCACGTCCGCGCGGTACGTGGTCGTCGCGCCCGACGGAGGCAGCGTCCAGGACGCCGACGTGAAGGGCCCCGTCAGCGACGCGGTCGCCGCGCTCGGCGACGTCGACGAGGTCGCGGCCGTCACGGACCCCTACTCCGACAGCGTGTCCGGCACGATCTCCGACGCCGGGAACGCCCTCGTGATCACCGCGCAGATGGACGGCTCCGCCACCACCACGAGCCCCGAGAGCCGCGACGCGCTGAAGGCCGAGGCGACGACCCTCCAGGACGCGCTGCCCGCCGGCTCCGTGGTCTCGCTCGGCGGCGACCTCTTCGCCCAGAACCTCCCCGGCGTGACCATCACGGAGGCGATCGGCCTCGTGGTCGCCCTCGTCGTCCTCGTGCTCACCTTCGGCTCGTTCCTGGCCGCCGGCATGCCGCTGGTCACCGCGCTGCTCGGCGTCGCCCTCTCGATGTCGGCCATCTTCATCGCCACCCGCTTCGCCTCGATCTCCTCGACCACGCCGCTCCTGGCGCTGATGCTGGGCCTGGCGGTCGGGATCGACTACGCCCTCTTCATCATCAGCCGCCACCAGGACCAGCTGAAGCAGGGCATGGACCCGGAGGAGTCGACCGCGCGGGCGACCGCGACCGCGGGCTCCGCCGTCGTCTTCGCGGGCCTGACCGTGATCATCGCGCTCGTCGGCCTCTCGGTCGCGGGCATCCCGTTCCTCACCACGATGGGCGTCGCAGCGGCGGGCGGAGTCGCGATCGCCGTGGTCATCGCGCTCACCCTGACCCCCGCCCTCCTCGGCTTCGCCGGCGCGCGGCTGCGCCCGAAGGAGCGCCGGGCCAAGAGGAAGGCCGCGAAGGCCGCCGCCGCCGCGGGCACCCACGTCGACACCGAGGCGCACGAGGAGGCGGCGACCGCCTCCCCCGGCGGCCACGTGCACGCCGAGGTCCCGCGCGGGTTCTTCCGCGGCTGGGTCCGGGTCGTCACGCGCTTCCCGATCGTGACGATCATCGCGGTGATCGGCGTGCTCGGCGTCGCGAGCATTCCGGCGCTCAGCCTCCGCCTCGCCCTGCCGGACGCCGGCTACCAGGCCGAGGGCACTCCCGCGCGCACCACCTACGACCTGCTCGCCGAGAACTTCGGCGCCGGCTACAACGGCCCGCTCATCGTCACCGGCACGATCATCGGCTCGACCGATCCGCTCGGCCTGATGGACGACCTCAAGGGCGAGATCGAGAAGCTCGACGGAGTCGCCTCGGTGCCGCTCGCGACGCCCAACGAGACCGCCGACACCGGCATCATCCAGGTCATTCCCGAGGGCGGCCCCGACTCCGAGGCCACCAAGGCGCTGGTCGCCGAGATCCGCGACAAGCACGACTACTTCCAGCAGGAGTACGGCGTCGACCTCGCAGTGACCGGCCAGACCGCGGTCGGGATCGACATCTCGGACACTCTCGCCAAGGCCCTGCTGCCGTTCGGCCTGCTCGTCGTGGGCCTGTCGCTGGTGCTGCTGACGATGGTGTTCCGCTCGCTCTGGGTGCCGATCAAGGCGACGCTGGGCTACCTGCTGTCGGTCGGTGCGTCCTTCGGCGCCGTGGCGGCGGTGTTCGAATGGGGATGGTTCTCGGACGCTCTGCACGTCGACAAGACGGGCCCGATCATCAGCTTCATGCCGATCATCCTGATGGGCGTGCTCTTCGGCCTCGCGATGGACTACGAGGTGTTCCTGGTCTCGCGGATGCGCGAGGACTACGTGCACGGGAGGCCGGCGCGCGCCGCTGTCGAGTCGGGCTTCGTCGGCTCGGCCAAGGTGGTCACGGCCGCCGCGGTCATCATGTTCTCGGTCTTCGCCGCCTTCGTGCCGGAGGGGGACACCAACATCAAGCCGATCGCGCTCGGGCTCGCCGTGGGCGTCTTCGTCGACGCGTTCATCGTGCGGATGACGCTGGTGCCCGCCGTGCTGCACCTGCTCGGCGACCGCGCCTGGCACATGCCGCGCTGGCTCGACCGCATCCTCCCGTCCTTCGACGTCGAGGGCGAGGGCCTCACGAAGGAGCTCGCGCTGGCCGACTGGCCGGAGCCCGGATCCACGGACGTGATCGCGGCCGAGGACCTCCGCCTCGACGGACCCGACGGTCCCGTCTACAGCGGCGTCTCGCTGCGGGTCGCTCCCGGCTCCTCCCTCGTGGTCCACGGGCCGCACCGCTCCGGCCGCACCGCGCTGCTGCTGAGCATCGCCGGTCGGCTCGCCCCCGACTCCGGGCGCCTGAAGGTCGCGGGCCTGGTCGTGCCGATCCGCTCCGCCGCCGTGCGCGGCCGGGTCGGGCTGGTGCGCCTCGCCGGAGCCGCCGACCCCGTCGCCGACGTCCGGTCGGCCCTGGAGTCGGCCCCGCCGATCCTGGTGCTCGACGACCTCGACACGGTCACCGACCCGCAGCTGCGCGGCGCGATCCGGGCCGAGCTCGACGCCGCCCGCGCCGCCGACGACGCGTTCACCGTGGTCGCCTCCTCCGTCGACGCCGAGGCGCTCGACGACCTCCTCCCCTCCGACCGCGGCGTGCTCGCGGTCTCGCCCGCGGCCGAGCGCCGCGCGATCGCAAAGGTCCTCTGACAGATGGCTCTCCTCTCCCTCGAACGCCCCCGCGGCGTCAAGAAGGTGTCCTGGCTGACCCTTCTCGGGATCGTCCTGGTCCCCCTCGTCATCGGCGGCCTCCTGGTGTGGGCGCTGTGGAACCCGACCGAGCGACTCGACACGATCACGGCCGCCGTGGTCAACGAGGACACCCCGGTCGAGATCAACGGGCAGACCGTGCCGCTCGGGCGCCAGCTCGCGGCCGGCCTGGTGACGGGCGGCACCGACTCCGCGAGCTCGGACGCCCCCTCCTCCACCCCCTCGGCGAGCGCGACGCCGTCCGCGAGCACGCCCCCGGTGCCCAACGTCTCCGGCTCGGACTCGACGGGCAACTTCACCTGGGTCCTCACGGACAAGGACGACGCCGCGAAGGGCCTCGCCGACGGCAGCTACGCGACCGTCGTGACGATCCCCTCCTCCTTCTCCGCCGCCGCCACCTCGTACTCGGGCGACGCCGCGGAGGCGACGAAGGCGACCATCGACATCGCCACCAGCGAGAAGGCCAAGCTCGTCGACGACGCCATCTCGGCCACCGTGACCAGCACCGCCACCTCGCTGCTCAACACGCAGCTGACCACGGCCTACCTCGAGAACGTCTACGTCGGCTTCAACACCCTCAACGAGCAGATCGGCCAGGCGGCCGAGGGCGCGGGCACGCTCGCCGACGGCGCCGACCAGCTCGGCACCGGCGCCTCGACCCTCGCCGACGGCACGAGCAGCCTCGCCGACGGGATCGACGAGCTCGCCACCGGCGCCTCCTCGCTCTCGGACGGCGTCGGGCAGATCGGCACCGGAGCCTCGTCCCTCGCCGACGGCGTGGGACAGCTGGGCACCGGGGCCTCCGACCTCTCCGGCGGAGTCGCGCAGCTGGCCACCGGTGCGCGCGGCCTCTCCGGCGGAGTGGGACAGCTCGCGACGGGCGCCCGCGACTCGGCGACCGGGGCGACCGCGCTGCAGGGCGGCGCCTCCGACCTGGCCGACGGGCTCGACCAGCTGAGGGAGGGAGTGGTGAGGACCGGCGACGGGACCCAGCAGGTCGCCGCCCTCAGCGCCGGCGCCGCCGCCGCCACTGCGGGGACCTTCGAGGCGCTCAGCGCCGCGCTCGAGGGCTGCGAGACGACGCAGTGCCTCGCCGCGCGCGCCGTCATCGCCTCGGCGGACGGACCCACCGGCGCGACCACCCTCGCCACGACGACCGCGGGAGCCGTCGCCGGGATCGACGCGGGCATCCGCCTCGGCGGCGACGGGCAGCCCTCGCTGATCGACGCGGTCGGGCAGTCCGCCACCGGCGCGCGCACTCTCTCGGGGGGCATCGGACAGCTGTCCGGCGGCCTGACGCAGCTCGCCGACGGCGCGGACGACGCCGCGGGCGGAGCGTCCCAGCTCGCCGACGGCCTCGACACCACGGCGGCCGGGTCCGCGCAGCTCGCGACCGGCGCCACCACCGCCGCGGCCGGCGCCCGCGACCTCGCGACCGGCGCGACCACCGCCGCGGGCGGTGCCGCCGACCTCGCCACGGGAGCCTCCTCCGCCGCCGACGGAGCCGACCAGCTCGCCGACGGGGCGAGCGGGGTCTCGGACGGCGCCGTGCAGCTCGCCGACGGCACCCGCACGCTCGCGACCGGCCTCGACGCCGCCGTCGCGCAGCTCCCGACCTACACCGAGTCGGAGTCGACGAACCTCGCCGACGTCGTCTCGGACCCGGTCGAGAACGCGAGCAGCGCGACCGACCTGTTCGGAGCCTCCAGCGTCCCGTTCTTCGCGACGATCGCCCTCTGGCTCGGCGCCCTCGCGACGTTCCTGGTGCTCGCCGCGTTCTCGCACCGCGCGCTCTCCTCGACCCGCTCCTCCGCCGCGCTCGCCCTCTCCTCCTACGTGCCGGCGCTCGTGATCGGCGTGGTGCAGGGACTCGCGGTCGCGATCGTGATGAGCGGGGTCGCGGGCCTGGAGCCGGGCCGCTGGGTCGGCTTCGCCCTCCTGGCGATGCTCACCGGCGCCTCGTTCGCCGCGGTGAACCAGGGGCTGGTCGCCCTGCTCGGAGGGATCGGCCGCTTCCTCGCGATGGTCGCGGCGGTGATCGCGCTCGGCGCGGGCATCATCTCGACGGTCCCCGGGCTGTTCGACGACGTGCTCGGGTTCCTGCCGCTCTCGGCGGCGCAGAACGCGCTGTCCGGAGTGGTCGAGGGCACCGACGGCACGGCCGGCGCCGTCGTCGGCCTGGTGATCTGGCTGCTGTTCGGGCTGCTGCTCACCGTCGCCGCGATCGCCCGCCGCCGGGTCGTCTCGGTCCGCGCCCTGCACCGGACCGCGGAGGCGTAGGCCGCGCCTCGCGCCACTCCTCCCCCGAACCGGGGACGGGTGGCGCGAGGATCGCGCCACCGCCGCGCCTCTCCGGGCGACCGGCCCCGGCCGGGGCTAGCCTGACGCGATGGAGTCGGAACCGATGGCGATCCGGACGCGACGGGTGTACGGCCCATCGGTCCTGCGGCGCCTCCGCGCCCTCCTCCTGCGGCTCCTCGGCGCCGGCCTCGCGGCCGTGCTCATCCCGTTCGCCGTCCTCGCGGACCGCCGCGGGGTCCTCGACGAGTCGGTGCTCGCGCTCGGGCTCCTCGCCCTCACCGTCGTCATCGGACTGGCCTCGGCGGTCTCGCTCTTCGTCGTCTCCCCCACCCGCGTGATGACGACCGAGACGCAGGTCGTGCTGATGCGCGGCCGCCGCCGCCGCGAGCAGTGGCCCCGCCGGTCGGTCCGCTTCCTCGAGTCCGCCGACGGCGACGGCTTCGTCGCCTGGTGCCGCGGCGACGGAGTCGAGGTCCGCTGCGCGCACTTCCGCCCGGAGGACCTCGCCGCCCTGCTCGCCGACCTCGGCGCCGCCGCCCGCGTCCGCGACGCCCTGCCGCCCGCTCTGGCCGGGCCCGCCTCGGCCGTCCGCTTCCGGCCGCACCGCGCTCCGCTCCAGCGCCGGGCGGTCGCCCTGGTCGTCGTCGCCACGGAGGCGTTCGCCGCCGGCGTCCTGGCCGTCGCCCTCGCGGGATCCCCGTCGGGTGACCGCGCGCAGATCGCGCTGGGGGCGGTCGTCGTGGCGCTCTCCCTCCCGCTCGGGCTGATCGCGGCGCGGCTGGCGCTGCGGCCCGGGCTGCCGGGCTCGATCGTGGTGTCGGAGTCGGCCATCCAGATCGACGGGCTGATCTTCCCGCTCGAGGCCCTGCGCTCGGTCGTCGCCTCGAGCCCGACGGGGAGCCATAGCCTCCGCCTGACCCTCACTGAGACGAACGGCCGCATCACGGAGGTCCCCCTCGGGCTGCGGATGCCGACGCTGCGGCGCGACCAGCTCTTCCCCGACTACCCGCTGCTGCTCGGCGTGCTGCGCGAGCGCACGGCGGGGCTGCTGCGGATCGAGGGCTGAGCCTCAGTCCTCGGCGCCGTCGGCGATGCGCTGGTGGTGGTGGATGACCTCGGCGACGATGAACCCGAGGAACTTCTCGGCGAACGCCGGGTCGAGGTGCGACTCCTCGGCGAGCGCCCGCAGCCGCGCGATCTGGCGGGCCTCGCGCTCGAGGTCCGCGGCGGGCAGCCCGTGCGCGGCCTTCAGCCGGCCGACCTTCTGCGTGAACTTGAAGCGCTCGGCGAGCAGGTGGATCAGCGCCGCGTCGATGTTGTCGATGCTCTGACGGATCTGCACGAGCTCGGCCCGCGCCAGGGACTCCTCGTGCGACAGCTCCTCGTGCGACAGCTCCTCGGTCATGCCCCGACCCTAACGGACCGCCCCCGGACACGACGACGGCCCCTGCCCGGAGTCCGGGAGGGGCCGTCGAGAGGGCCCGGTCAGTCGACCAGGTTGATCTGCACGGGGATGTTGCCGCGGGTGGCGTTGGAGTACGGGCAGAGCTGGTGCGCCGCCTCGGCCACCTTCTGCGCGTCCTCGGAGCTCGCCTTCGGCACGTAGACGTCGAGCTCGACCGAGAGGCCGAAGCCGTCGGAGTCGTTCTTCCCGATCGAGACGCTGGCCGAGACGGCCGCGTCGGTCGTGTCGATCTTCAGCTGGCGACCGGCTCCGTGCAGGGCGCTGAGGAAGCAGGCGGAGTAGCCGGCCGCGAACAGCTGCTCGGGGTTGGTCCCCTCGCCGGAGCCGCCGAGCTCCTGCGGGGCGCGGGTGTCGAGGTCGAGACGGTCGTCCTCGGTGCGGACGTGGCCGTCGCGTCCTCCACCGGAGGCGTGGGCGATGGCGGTGTAGAGAGCATCCATCCCCCCATCCCACCACTCGGCCGCCGTGAGTCGGGTGAACGCGGGATGCACGTCCGTGCGTTCTCCCGGGAATCCCCCTCGGAAGCGCTCCGGGGAGCGTCAAGCCCCTCCCCCTCGGCGCCCTCCGGGTGTGCGGTGGATGGACACCGACCCCGACCGGCGCGAGCCGGAGAACGGACACGAGCATGCGAGCACTCACCTGGCAGGGCATCGAGAAGGTCTCGGTCGAGACCGTCCCCGACCCCCGCATCCAGCAGCCGACCGACGCGATCGTCCGGATCACCTCGACCGCGATCTGCGGCTCCGACCTGCACCTCTACCGCCTCCTCGGGCCCTACATCGACCGCGGGGACGTGCTCGGCCACGAGCCGATGGGCGTCGTCGAGGAGGTGGGCTCCGGAGTCACCACCCTGAAGCCCGGCGACCGGGTCGTCGTGCCCTTCAACATCGCCTGCGGCGAGTGCTTCATGTGCCGCCGAGGGCTGCAGTCGCAGTGCGAGACGACGCAGGTCACCGAGTACGGCTCGGGAGCGGCGCTCTTCGGCTACACGAAGATGTACGGCCAGGTCCCCGGAGGGCAGGCCGAGCTGCTCCGCGTGCCGCTGGCCGACTACAACACGATCGTCGTCGGCACGGACCTGCCGGACGAGCGCTACCTCTTCCTCAGCGACATCGTGCCCACCGCGTGGCAGGGCGTGGAGTACGCGCAGGTGCCCGACGGCGGGACCCTGGTCGTCTTCGGACTCGGCCCTGTCGGCCAGTTCGCGGCGCGGATCGGCGCCCACCGCGGCTACCGCGTCCTAGCCGTGGAGCCCGTCGCCGAGCGGCGCGCGATGGCCGAGCGGTACGGCGTGGAGACGTTCGACCTGTCCGACGACATCGCCGCGCAGCTGCGCGACCTCACGGACGGGCGCGGCCCCGACTCCGTCGTCGACGCGGTCGGCATGGAGGCGCACGGCTCGCCGGTCGGCTCGTTCGCTCAGTCGATGGCGGGGCTCCTGCCCGACCCGATCGCCCGCAAGGCGATGGACACGGTCGGCGTCGACCGCCTCGCCGCGGTCCACGCGTCCCTCGACCTGGTCCGCCGCGGCGGCACCGTCTCGCTGAGCGGGGTCTACGGCGGAGAGGCCGACCCGATGCCGCTGAAGTCGATGTTCGACAAGCAGGTGACGGTGCGGATGGGCCAGTGCAACGTGAAGCGCTGGATCGACGACCTGCTGCCGCTGGTGGAGGACTCCTCCGATCCGCTCGGCGTGATGGACCTCGTGACCCACCGGGCGCCGCTCGAGGACGCTCCGGCCCTCTACGAGACCTTCCAGAAGAAGGAGGACGGCTGCATCAAGGTCGTCCTGCACCCCTAGCCGGGGAACAGCGAAGGCGGCGCCCCCCGAGGGGAGCGCCGCCTTCGCGGTACTGCCGAGACCTACTTGAAGACGTCCTTGACGTCCTCGCCGGCCTTCTTGGCCGAGGCCGCGGCCTGGTCCTTCTGGCCTTCGGCCTTCAGGCTGTCGTCGTTCTTGTGGTCGCCCAGGGCTTCCTTCGCCTTGCCGGCGATGTCCTGAGCGGCGTTCTTGATCTTGTCATCGAGCCCCATGGTGGTGCCTCCTTCGCTGATCGTTGGCACGACCGTAGGACCGGGAACTGCCCGCTTCCTGGGAGCGGGAAGGGGCTTGCCCGGGCGCCCGCTGGACTGCGATGATTCGCGCCCTCGACCGGTGCCGGCCGGTCGAGGGCGCGGGATCAGGTCGCCGGGGTGGCGGACTCGGACGGAGCGGACTGCGAGGGCGCGTTCGTGGGCGTCTGCGACGATCCGTCGTCGGCGCTGGTGGGCACCGCGCTCCCCGACTGGTTCGGCGTCTGGGCGTCGCCGGTGCAGCCGGCCAGCAGGCCGATCGTCAGGGCGGAGGCGCCGAGCGCCCCGAGGATCCGTGCGGCGCTCACTTGCCCGTCACCGCGTCCTTGACGGCCCCCACTGCCTTCTCGACGATGTTCGGCTTCGGGTCGGTGCCGTAGAGGCGCTCGTCCGGCTGCGTGGGCGGGGGCATCGGGACGTTGCCGCCGGGCTCGGCGACCCGGTAGCTGAACTCTCCCTTGCCGTCCGGGGTCGGGCCCGAGGCCCAGCTGCCCTCGGAGGCCGCCGCTCCGTCCGAGAAGTTGATGTACTCGTACGACACGGAGCGCTCCTCCTTCGAGATCGGGAAGTTCGAGGGCACGGGCAGGTCCTCCCGGCCCTCGGCGCGCAACTCGGCGGCCGCCGCGATCCACTGGTTCTGGTGCATGGTGTCGCGGGCCAGGAGGAACGACAGGAGGTCGCGCACGCCGTGGTCGTCGGTCATGTGGTAGAGCCGGGCGACCTGGAGCCGGCCCTGCATCTCCGCGTTCGCGTTGGCGGTGAAATCGGCCAGCAGGTTGCCGCTGGCGGTGATGTAGGAGCCCTGCCACGGGTTGCCCATGCTGTCGACGGGGCGCGCGCCGGCGCCGGCCACGATGGCGTGCTGCACGTCGGAGCCGCCGATGACCGCCGCGAGCACGGGGTCCTTCTTCATCGCGTCCTCGGACTGCTCGACCGGGGCCTTCTCGAGCAGCTGGGCGATCATCACGGCGATCATCTCGACGTGGCCGAACTCCTCGGCGCCGATGCCGAAGAGCAGGTCCCGGTACTTGCCCGGGTCGTGGGCGTTCCAGGCCTGGAAGCCGTACTGCATCGCCACGGTGATCTCGCCGTACTGGCCGCCGAGCACCTCCTGGAAGCGGCGGGCGAAGACCGCGTCGGGCTTCGAGGGCGTGGACGTGAATTGGAGTTCCTGACGGTGGAAGAACATGACTGGTTGCCTTTCCGGGGTAGCCGGGCGGATCCGGGTGCGGACGTCCGATGTCTGTCCTCTCGACGGTAGGGAGCCCTGTTCGCGGGTCAGAAGGGGCTTGACGCGGTGGCGGAGCAGTCGATCCACGGGCCCTCGGGACCCGCCCTCGTGGGCGCGGGATGGTAGCCCCATCGGGGGGTCAGCCGCTATGCCCTTCCCGGTACTCGAGGGCCCGAACAGACTGGCGACGCCGGCACGCATTCATTCCCCACTCGATCCTGGAAGGGACAGACGATGTCGAACATCGATCCCGCTTCACCTCCGTTCGGAGACGGCGCCGCGAACTTCGGCGCGACCGAGACCCCCATCGACAGCGGGGCGCACGTCGCCTCCACGGACACCTCCTCCGGCTCCTCCTCGGGCAGCACGGCCGACTCCGCGAAGGAGAAGGCGAGCGCCGCCGCGGGCACCGCCAAGGACCAGGCCGGCGCCGTCGCCGGCGACGCCAAGCAGGCCGCGAGCGAAGTGCTCTCGACCGGCAAGGACGAGGCCGCCAACGTGGTCCAGGAGGCCAAGGTCCAGGTCAAGGACCTCTACGACCAGAGCCGCACCCAGCTCACCGAGCAGGCCCACGCCCAGAAGGAGAACGCCGCCAAGGGCGCCCGCGCCTTCAGCGACGACCTGACCGCGCTGGCCAACGGCGAGGGCGGCAGCGACAACGCCGCGGCGAAGCTCGTCTCCCAGGCGGCCACCCGCGTGCAGGGTGTGGCCTCGTGGCTCGAGAACCGCGACCCGTCCGAGCTCCTCGACGACGTCCGCGCGTTCGCCCGCCGCCGCCCGGGTGCCTTCATCCTCATCGCCGCGGCGACGGGACTCGTCGGCGGGCGCCTCATCCGCGCCCTGACCGCCGAGGCGAAGGACGAGAAGGAGGCGACGAGCACCCGCACCGACGGGCCCGAGTTCGACGCCCCCGTCTCGACCACCGCGTACTCCGACGCCTCCGCGTACGACGCGCCCGTCGCGTCCGCCTACGGCACCGTCGGCTCGAGCTCCCTCGAGCGCGACTACGCGCCGACCGAGCCCGTCGCCGACCCGCTCGACGGCGGCTTCCCGAACGGCGGCCGGCTGTGACCGACCCGACGGGCGTCCACCGCTCGACGGAGACGCCCGACCAGCGGGCCGGGTCGACGTCGCTGGGCGATCTGCTCGGCGAGGTCTCGCGCGACCTCTCCACCCTGATCCGCCAGGAGATGGCCCTCGCCAAGGCCGAGCTCAAGGAGTCCGCCGGCAAGGCGGGCAAGGGAGCGGGCCTCCTCGGCGGGGCGGGGTATGCCGCGCTGATGGCCGTGCTCTTCCTCTCGATCGCCCTCTGGTGGGGCCTGGGCACTCTGATCGGCAACGGCTGGTCCGGAGTGGTCGTGGCCGTCATCTGGGCGATCGTGGCCGCGATCCTCTACGCGGTGGGCCGCAAGAGCCTGAAGCAGGTCGACGGCGCTCCCGAGACGGTCGACTCCCTCAAGAAGATTCCCGACACCCTCAAGCCGAACGGGGCAGGACGATGACGTACGACGCAGGACAGAACAAGACACCCGAGGAGATCCGGGCGGACATCGAGCGCACGCGCCTCGAGCTCGGCGGAGACGTCGACGCGCTGGCCGAAAAGGTCAGCCCGTCCGCCATCGCGCAGCGTCAGACCGACAAGGTCAAGTCGGCCGTGGGCTCCGTCCGCGACCGCGTGATGGGCTCGGCGCACGACGCCTCCGACTCGCTCTCGAGCGGTGCGGGCTCGGCGAAGGCCAAGGCCGAGGGCAACCCGTTCGCCGTGGGGCTCATCGCCCTCGGCGCCGGACTCCTCGTCGCCTCGCTCATCCCCGCCTCCAGCAAGGAGAAGGAGGCGGCGAGCCGCGTCAAGGAGCAGGCCCAGCCGGTCGTCGACAAGGTGACCGACGCGGCCAAGGAGGCGGCGAGCGAGCTCCGCGAGCCCGCGCAGCAGGCCTTCGCCTCCGTCAAGGAGACCGCGACCGACGCCGCGCAGAACGTCAAGGAGGCGGGCACCTCCGCCACCGACGACGTGAAGGACTCGGCCCGCGAGGCCAAGCACGCCGTCCAGGAGGACGTGCAGCACTGATCCGTCGGCGCTGACAGGGCGGTGGGCCTCCGGGCCCGCCGCCCTTCGTCGTGCCGCCGGGAATACAGCGCCGCCCGCGCTCCTTGCCCTCCGTATGCGATCGATCGTCTACTCCCGCACCGGTGACTCCTCCGTCCTCTCCCTCGTCGACCGGGAGGAGCGGGCTCCGGGCTCCGGCGAGGTCCGCGTCCGCGTCCTGGCGTCGGGCGTGAATCCGACCGACTGGAAGGCGCGCGCAGACGGCGACCTCGCGTTCGACGAGGTCGTGCCGAACCAGGACGGCGCCGGTGTCGTCGAGGCGGTCGGCGAGGGCGTCGAGGGCCTGGCCGTCGGCGACCGGGTCTGGATGTACCTCTCCGCGCACCGCCGCCCCACCGGCACCGCGCAGGAGTCGGCGGTGCTCGCCGCCGAGCACGTCGTGCGCCTGCCCGAGGGCGTCGGCACCGACGTCGCCGCGAGCCTCGGCGTCCCCGCGATGACCGCCCACCGCGCCCTCACCGTGCACGAGCACGGCCCCTCCCGCCTCGCGCCCGGCGCCCTCGCCGGCCGCACCGTCCTGGTCCAGGGCGGCGCCGGAGCCGTCGGGCACGCCGCCATCCAGCTCGCGGTCTGGGCCGGGGCGACCGTCATCGCGACGGTGAGCAGCGACTCCAAGGAGCGGCTCGCCCGCGCGGCCGGCGCGCAGCACGTGCTGCAGTACCCGGACGACGCCCTCGCCGACCGGATCCGCGGGCTCGCCCCCGAGGGCGTCCAGCACGTGGTCGAGGTCGCACCGGCTCAGAACGCCGCGCTCGACGTCGAGGTGCTCGCCAACCACGGCAGCATCGGGTACTACGCGAACAACAACGGCGACGAGTTCACCGTGCCGATCGTCGCGAGCTTCGCGAAGAACGCCCGCTGGCAGGGCCTGCTGCTCTACACCGTGGGCGAGGAGGCGCTGCAGGCCGCGGCCGAGGACATCACCGCGGCGCTCGCCGACGGCGCGCTCCCGGTGGGCGAGGAGGCGGGCCTCCCGCTGACCTGGTTCCCGCTCGAGGAGACCGCGGCCGCCCACGACGCGGTCGAGCAGGGAGCGACGGGCAAGGTGCTCATCCGCGTCGCCGACTGACCGGGAGGGCTCGCCTCCGATCGACGACCGGCCGGATCATCCCCGGAGCGGGGGTGAGCCCGGGACGGTCGAGCGGTCGGCCAGGCCGGCCACGAGCTCGGCGAGCGCCTCCTCCGCCGTGCGGGTCGGCGCCCAGCCGAGCTCGGCGCGGGCGCGCTCGGTCGACATCACCGGGACGTTGCCCGCGATGTCGAGCCAGCCCGCGTCGGTGCGCTGCAGGCGCAGGTGCCAGGTCGCGGTGACGACGGAGCGGAGCAGCCCGAACGGCACCGTGACCAGGCGGGCGCCGAAGGCGTGCGCCAGCCGCTCCGGAGTGAGGACCGGCTCGGCCGCGATGTTGAAGGCCCCGCCGGCGCGCCGGTCGAGCGCGCGCCAGAAGGCGTCGGCCACGTCGTCGGCGTGCACGCCCTGGAAGACGATGCTCCGCGGCAGCGGCAGGACCGGGATCCGGACCGCCTTCAGCCACCGAGTCGGGTAGTGGGGACCGGCGAAGAGCCCGGCGATCTCCGTCGCCGCTCCGCGCTGGAAGACGAGCCCCGGGCGCAGGCGTGTGACGACGATCTCGGGGTGCCGCTCCTCGAAGGCGTCGAGCTGCCGCTCGTTCGCGGCCTTGTGGCGGCTGTAGGTCGAGGTGTGCAGGCCGCCCGTGGGCCAGTCCTCGGTGACCCGGATCGACTTCGGCGCCGCGCTGTAGGCGCCCACGGACGAGGCGACGGCGACCTGGCCGACTCCCGCGGCGGCGACCGCCTCGAGCACGGCCGCGGTGCCTCCGACGTCGACCAGCCGCTGGAACGGCTCGTCGTGGCTGGGCTGCAGCGCCCAGGCGAGGTGCACGACGGCGTCGACGCCGACGAAGGCCTCGCGGAGCCGCCGCGGGGCGACGCTCGACGCGAGGTCGATCTCGACCCAGCGCACGTCGCGGTACTCCTCCGAGCGGAGCCGAGGGGCCCGGCGGGCGATGCCCACGATCTCCTCCACCCCGGCCTCGCCGTGCAGGCGCCGCAGCAGGGCCGTCCCCAGGTTGCCGGTCGCCCCGACGATCGCGATCCGCATGGCGTCATCCCTCCGGGAGCGGCGCACGCCGGCCCCCTCCTCCGAGGCTAGGCAGGGGCGCCGCCGCGGAGGAGCCGCTTGACAGCGGGGACGACGGGACGCTCGGCGGGGACCGCCGGCCGCCAGCGGGGTGAACGCTCCTCCCCAGGGCGGATGCGGCCTAGACCACGGCGGGAGCGGGCGCATCCCCCCGCGCGGCCGGCCGCCGATCCCTAGCCTGGGACGATGCTGCCGACACCGCCCCGCCGCGTCCTCCCCGTGCGACACGAGGTCGAGGGCGTCACGCTGCGGACGGTCGACACCGGTCCGGCCGGAGCGGGCGCGGTGTTCGTCCTGATCCACGGGATCGGGATGTCGCACCACACCTTCTCGCCGCTCGCCGCCCGCCTGAAGCGGCACGGCCGGGTGATCGGCGTCGACCTCGCCGGCTTCGGCGCGAACGCGCGCCCGCGGCGGAGGGTCGGCCTCGAGGACCACGCGCGGCAGGTCGAGCAGGTCCTCCGCGGACTGGGCGTCTCGCGCGCGGTCGTCGTCGGGCACTCGATGGGGTCGCAGGTGGCCTTCGAGCTGGGGCTGCGCGCGCCCGGCCTCGTCGACGGCGCGGTGCTCATCGGGCCGGTGGTGGATCCGCAGCGGCCCGGAGCGGTCCGCCAGGGGCTCGCGCTGCTGCGGGACTGCCTCGGCGAGCCGGTGGGCGTCGACGCGATCCTGCTGGCGGACTACCTGCGCGGCGGCCTGCGCTGGTACCTGCGCCAGCTGCCCGAGATGCTGCGGCATCCGGTGCAGGAGCGCGTCGCCCGGCTGGAGGTGCCGGTCCTCGTCGCCCGCGGCCGCGACGATCCGATCGCCACCCGTGACTGGTGCGAGCGGCTCACGGCCCACGCGCGCGAGGGGCGGCTCGTCGAGTTCGCCGGCTCGCGCCACGTCGTCCCCCGCACCGAGCCCGGAGCGCTCGCCCGCGAGATCCTCCGCTTCGCCGCTGCGCTCGGCGAGAGGCCCGCCGCCCCGCTCCCCCTCCGGTCGGAGCCGGCCGCATGAGCCGGCTCCGACGCCTGGTCCGCGACGCCGTCTGGTGGATCCGCGACTACGCCTACGCCGTCGCCTGGCAGGTGCGCGGCGTCCTCTCGCGCCGTGCCCCGGACGACTACCTCGACGGCGACCGGCGGCCCGTCGTGGTCCTGCCGGGGATCTGGGAGACCTGGTCCTTCCTCCGCCCGATCATCGATCCGCTGCACGAGCGCGGGCACCCTCTCCACGTGCTGACGAGCCTCGGCCGCAACGGCCGCCCGGTCGCCCGGACGGCCGAGGACGTGGCCGCCTACCTCGCCGAGCACGGGCTCCGCGACGTGGTGATCGTCGCCCACAGCAAGGGCGGACTGATCGGCAAGTACGTGATGACCGAGCTCGACCCGGACGGCCGGGTCGACCGGATGGTCGCCGTGGCGACCCCGTTCGGCGGCTCCCGCTACGCGCCCTACCTGGTCCTCCGGAGCCTGCGCGCCTTCTCGCCGCGCGACGCCACGACCCTGCTGCTGTCGAGCCGCTCCGGAGCGAACGCGCGGATCACCTCCGTGTTCGGCCTCTTCGATCCGCACATCCCCGAGGGCAGCATGCTCGAGGGCGCGGTCAACGTCCGGATCGAGACCGGCGGGCACTTCCGCATCCTGAGCGACCCCGAGACGCTCACCGCAGTCGTCACGGCGGTCTCTGCGGAGGAGCGCGCCGACGGAGAGGCGCCCTGACGGCGGCGGAACCCCTGACGACTCCGTAGCAACCCGCGTCGCCGCGGCGGAACCCCCTGGCGCCTCCGGCCCGCGAGGCGGAGCGTGGAGCCATGCCCTCCTCCTCCACCGGCCCGACCGAGCTCCTCCTCGTCCGCCACGGCGAGAGCCTCGCCAACATCGCGGCGAGCGCCGCCGAGGCCTCGGGGGCGCACCAGATCGCCGTCGACCGCCGCGACCCCGACGTCGAGCTCTCCCCCGCCGGCGAGGAGCAGGCCCGCGCGCTCGGCCGCTGGCTGGCCGAGGAGGCGCGGCCCGCCTCCGCCTGGACGTCGCCCTACCGCCGCGCCTCCGCGACCGCGCGTCTCGCCCTCGGCGAGGCCGGCATCGACCTGCGGCTGCGCCCCGACGAGCGCCTGCGCGACCGCGACCTCGGCGTCACCGACCGCCTCACCTCCGCCGGCGTGCGGGCCCGGATGCCCGAGGAGGCGGCGCGGCGCGAGTGGCTCGGCAAGTTCTACTACCGGCCGCCGGGAGGCGAGGCCTGGACGGACCTCGCGCTCCGCGTCCGCGCCTTCGTCGACCACCTCGCCGTCGCCGCGCCTCCCGGGCCGGCGATCCTCTTCTGCCACGACGCGGTCGTCCTCGTCCTCCGCTACGTCCTCGAGGGCCTCTCCGAGCACGAGCTGCTCGACATCGGCGCCTCGACGCCCGTCGCCAACGGCTCCGTCACCCGTCTCGTCCGCGACGGCGACGCGTGGCGCCTCGAGCTCTTCAACCGCACGTCCCACCTCGAGCGCTCCGGCGCACCCGTCACCCGGCACGACGACCGCGCGGCCGGAGAAGGAGACCCTCATGAGTGACCTCGTCTCCCGCGCCCTGCTCGAGCAGCGCTGGCCCCTCCCGGAGCCCGGAGGCTCGAAGCACTCCCGCGGCGACGTGGTCGTCGTCGGCGGCGCCCGCAAGACGCCCGGCGCCGCGATCCTCGCGGGGATCGCCGCGCTGCGGACCGGCGCGGGTCGCATCACGCTCTGCGTCGCCGAGTCGGTCGCGTCGGCCACCGCGGTCGCGCTGCCGGAGTGCGGAGTGGTCCCGCTCGCGGAGACGCGCACCGGCTCCGTCTCGGGCCGCGGGCTCGACGTCCTGGCCGGCGAGCTCTCCTCCGCCGACGTCGCCCTGATCGGACCCGGCCTGGACGACCCGCGCGCGACCGCCGCGACCCTCCGTGCCCTCGCTCCGCTCCTCGACGACGTGCCGGCCGTGCACCTCGACGCCTTTCCGCTCGGAGTCCTGCCCGGGCAGCGCCGTCTCGCGCGGAGGCTCGCGGGCCGGCTCCTGCTGACCCCGAACTCGGAGGAGGCGTCCCGGCTCCTCGGCGAGGAGGTCGACGACGTCGAGCGGGCCGCCCTCGCGGTCGCCGAGCGCTACGGCGCGGTGGTGAGCCTGTTCAACACCATCGCCTCGCCGGACGGCGACGCGGTGCGGATCGAGGGCGAGCACCCCGGGCTGGCCACCGCGGGCAGCGGCGACGTGCTCGCCGGAGCGACGGCGGGCCTGCGCGGGCGCGGCGTCGATCCGATGGGCGCGGCCTCGTGGGGCGCGTTCCTGCACACGGAGGCGGACACGCGCCTCTCCGCACGGATCGGCCCGGCCGGGTACCTCGCGAGCGAAATCCCGGGGGAGTTCCCCCGCGTGCTGGCGGGCTGAGCGGCGCGGGTGCGCTGAGGACGGCAGTCGTTCCGAGGCGGGCCGGCGGCGCGAGCGCCCCGGACCGAGCCGGCGCCGTGAGCGGCGGCGATCACCGTGACCGCGGCGTCGACCTCAGTGCGCGACGTCGGCGACCGAGAACGCCACTCCCGGCGTGATCAGGATCGAGGTCTCGCGAGGCTCGCCCTCGCCCTGGTTCACCGTGATCCAGCGCGACGCGGAGCCGTCCAGGGCGCGGTCGATGCTCTCGCGCACCTCCGCGGCCGACGTCTCGCTCAGGCTGAACGGCGCTCCGCCGTAGATGATCTCGACGCGCTTCACAGCATGCTCTCCTCGCTCTGACGGGCGGTCCCGTGGGGCTCCTCGCTGATCCGCAGCCCGTGCGCCGTGTGCGAGTCGGCGAGCAGCTGTCGGATCCAGTCCGGGTTGATGTTCGGGGCACGGCCGCCGTGGTACTTGAAGCGCAGCGGGATGGCGGGGTGCAGCCAGATCGACGTGCGTCCGTCGCCGACCGCCTGCGAGTCCTTCCACGAGAAGTAGAAGGACTCGTTGCGCGCGAGCTTCGAGCCGATCACGATCTGCAGGTGCGCCAGCAGACGGTCGTCGAAGTCGGCCTCGAGGGTCGAGTCGTAGATCAGTCGCCCCATCAGGCGGTTCTCCGTTCGGGAAGTCGCCCGTCCGCGAAGGATCGGGCGGAGTCGTGAGTGTCGATCCTACCGGCGCCCCGGATGCTCACCAGGAGTCGTCCTCGCCGTGGAAGTGCGGGATCTCGGTGTCGACGGCGGAGAGGGGCCCGGCGCCGCCGTCCTCCTCGGCCACGGGGTGCGAGACGCCCAGGCGGGCCGTCTCGCGGGTGAAGCGCTCGACGAGCTCCTCGTCGAGCAGCTCCTCGGCTCCGTCGTCCTCGGACTCCGAGAACAGCTGGCTCGCCGGTCCGATCAGCAGCGCCGCCCGTCCGGGCCGGCCGGACTCCTGGCGGATCGGGATGTCGACCGTGATCGACCCCTTGGTGAGCGCCAGCGCCTCCGCGTAGGCCAGCAGCGACCGCGCGATGGCGGTACCCGTCAGCACGGAGCTGCCGGCGTAGTGGATGCGTTCCATGCCTCCTTCCTACTCCTCGGGCGGCCGCCCGGTCAGCGGTTGCGCGGTCGAGGCGGGGAGCGCTAGCGCCGCGTCGATCCGGCGGTCGAGCGCGTCGCGGACGGCCGGCCACTCGGCCGCGAGGATCGAGTGGACGGCCGTGTCGCGCCACGAGCCGTCGGCCCGCCGCTGGTCGTGGCGGAGCACCCCCTCGAACACGGCGCCGAGACGGAGGATCGCGGCCCGCGAGCGCGCGTTCACCGCATCCGCCTGGAGCTTCACCCGCTCGTAGCCGCTGTCGAAGGCGAGCCCGAGCACCAGCCGCTTCGCCTCCGGGTTCACGACGGTGCCCCACGTCTCGGGCGCGTAGGCCGTCCAGCCGAGGTGGGCCGCCTCGCGCGCCTCGTCGAAGTCGGCCAGCGAGGTCGTGCCGACGACGCGTCCCTCCTGCAGCACGGCGAACGGCAGGCCCGTGCCCCAGGGGTAGTAGCGGTCGACGAAGGCGCGGAACTCCTCCGGGGTGCCGGGGAGGCCGGACGGTCCTCCTCCGTAGCCGCCGGCGAACACCTCCGGACGCCCGATCGCCCGCCCGAGCGGCTCGACGTGCTCGACGGCGAGCGGCTCGAGGACGATCGAGCGGCCGACGAGCGTGACGGGACCGGGGCGGCGGGGACTGCTCATGCGATCAGTGTGGGGCACCGTGCCAGCATGGCTCCATGAGCACCGCCGCGCTGTTCGAGTCCGCCGCCGCCGCCCTCGTCGGCCTGCTCGCGCAGGTGCGGGAGGACCAGTGGGAGCAGCCGGGGCTCGGTGTCTGGGACGTCCGCGGCCTCGCGGGACACGCCTCGCGGGCGGTGCTGACCGTCGAGGCGTACCTCCTCGCTCCGGAGCCGCCCGAGCCGACCATCGAGGACGCGCTCGACTACTACGCCGCGCTGGCCGGGAACGTCGCCGACCCCGCGGCGGTGGCGCGGCGCGGGGTCGAGGCGGGGCTGCTGCTCGGCGACAGGCCGGCTCAGGCGCTGGCGGAGGCGGCGGGCCGCGCGGTCGAGCTGGTCGCCGCCCAGCGTCCCGGCCGCCTCGTCGCCGTGGGCGGCCACGCGATCGAGCTGGACGAGTACCTCCGGACCCGGCTGCTCGAGCTGGTCGTGCACACGCTCGACCTCTCGCGGGCCACCGGGATCCCGCACCTGCTGCCCGGCGAGGCCGTCGAGGCGTGCTGCGCGCTGACCGGTGGGCTCGCCGCTCGAGCCGGACGCGGCGAGGAGCTCCTGCTCGCGCTGAGCGGGCGGGAGCCCCTCGCCGCGGGGTTCTCGGTGGTGTGAGGGCGCCGGCCCTCCGGCTGCGGGTTCAGCGCGGCGCCGGCCCTCAGGCCACGGCGAGAGCGGCGACCGGCGACACCTTCGTGGCGCGGCGGGCGGGCAGCACGGCCGAGACGACCGTGATCACGACGCCCACCACGAGCACCGCCACCAGGATCGGCACCGGGACGGTCGGCGGGATCAGTCCGATGCCCGGCAGCGAGCCGAACACCGAGATCGCGCCGCACCAGCCGTAGACGATCCCGAGCACGATGCCGAGCACCGCGGCAGCGATGATCATCTGCGCCGCCTCGAGCACCACCATCGACCGCACCTGCGAGCCGGTGAAGCCGAGCGCGCGGAGCAGGCCCAGCTCGCGCCGGCGCTGCAGCACGCTGAGCGACAGCGTGTTGACCATGCCGACGGCGGCCAGGACGACCGAGAAGCCGAGCAGGACGCTCATCACCGCGGTGCTCACCTGGATGAACTGCTCGAACGCCGCGATCACCTCGGGGTTCGTCTCGCCCGAGCGCTCCATGATCGTGCCGAAGGTGGCGGCGGCGACCGCGAACATCGTGACCAGCGACACTCCGATGACCAGTCCGATGACGGCGCGGGCGCTGCGCGCCGGATTGCGGACGGCGTTGGCGGACGCCAGTCGGGCGACGGGGCCCCGGCCGAAGGCGCGGCCCACGAGGGCCGTGAGCGGAGGGAGCAGGACGGGCGCCCCGAGGATCACGCCGGTGAAGGACGCCATGCCTCCGACCAGCCCGAGGAGGACGCCGCCGGGGTTGGCGAGCCCGAACACCACGCCGGCGGCGAGCAGCAGCGCGCCGACCACGACGAAGACGATCGCCGTGACGTTGCGGGCGTTGCGGCCGCGCAGCTCCTCGTAGCGGGGCTCGGCGGACGATCCGGCGGCCTGCGACGGCGCGACCGCGAGCACGCGGCGCGATCCGGACCACGAGGCGATGACCGTCGAGGCGACCACGGCGATCAGCGGCAGCACGAGGCCGGGCGAGACGAGCGGGTAGTCGAAGCGGGGCAGGGTGCCGCTCCGGATGGCGAGCTCCGCGGCGAGCGCCACGAGAGCGACGCCGGCGACCAGGCCGATCGCCGCTCCGAGGAGCCCCTGCAGGAGGCCCGTGCGGACGATCCCGCTGCGCAGCGACCGGCCGGAGGCGCCGAGCAGGCGCAGCAGGGCGATCTCGCGGGTGCGCCCGGCGATGACGGTCGAGACCGCGTTGGCCGTGACGATCCCGCCGACGAACACCGCGATGCCGAAGAAGACGGCGCCGACCATCCCGAGCATGAGGGCGACCTGGCCGATGCCGTCGATCCCCGCTGCCGCGAAGGCCGCGACCATGTCGGCGATGACCTGCACCAGCACGGCGCCGAACGCCGCGGCGAGTGCGGCGACGGTGACGATGGCGCCCCCGCCCTGGCTCGAGCCCGTGCGCACGCCGCTCACGCCGCGCCCTCCATAGTGAGCATCGCGCGCGAGATCTCCTCGGCGCTCATCCCGCGGCGGTCGTCGACGACGGCCCCGTCGCGGAGGAAGACGATGCGGTCGGCATAGGCCGCCGCGATCGGGTCGTGGGTGACCATCGCGATCGACTGGCCGTACTCGCGGGTGGAGGCCCGGAGCAGGCTGAGGACCTCGCGGCCGGTGCGGGAGTCCAGGTTGCCGGTGGGCTCGTCGGCGAAGATCAGCTGCGGCCGAGTGGCGAGGGCGCGGGCGATCGCCACGCGCTGCTGCTGCCCGCCCGAGAGCTCGTGGGGCCGGTGCGTGAGGCGCTCGCGGAGCCCGAGGGACTCGATCAGCCGGGCGATCCACTGCTCCTCGTCGCCGGTCACGGAGCGGCCGTCGAGCTCGAACGGGAGGCGGATGTTGCCGCGCACGTCGAGCGTGGGGACGAGGTTGAAGGCCTGGAAGACGAAGCCGACGCTGCGGCGGCGGAGCACGGTCAGCTCGGCGTCGCTCATCGAGGTGATCTCGGCGTCCCCGAGGAACACGCGGCCGGAGGAGGCGGTGTCGAGGCCGGCGAGGACGTGCATGAGCGTCGACTTGCCGGATCCGCTGGGGCCCATCACCGCGGTGAACTCGCCCCGCTCGATCGAGAGCGTGACGTCGTCGAGGGCGACGACGGGCGGCGTGCTGCCGTAGAGCTTGCGCACGCCCTCGACGCGCGCCACGACGGAGGAGGTCTGGTTCTGCATGTCCTCGACGCTACGGAGGCACCCGTGTCGCCGGCGTCGTCCGCAGTGGCTCGCGGCGTCATCCCTCCGGCGGACCCGCGATGGTCCTGCGGGGTCAGCGGGGCCGGAGTCCCGCCCGGCGGAGGGCGAGGGCCGCCAGCGCGGCGGTGACGGCGGGGTCGCCGGTCCGCCAGCCCGCGGCGGCGTCCGGGTGCGCGGCGAGGATGTCGCGGGGGGACGCCTGGGTGAGCGCGCGCAGGGCCAGCAGCTCGGTTCCGCCGACGGTCGAGCCGAGGGCGCGCAGCTCGGCGGTCCGGCGGGCGAAGCGGAGCCGGGGCCGGAGCCAGAGCACGGCCAGGAGCAGGAGCGGGAGGCCCCCGACGGCGAGCCCGGCGACCACGGCCAGGGCGCTCGCGAGCTGCTGCTGGTCGCGTCCGGCGGCGGCCAGCACGGAGCCGGCCCCGCTCGCCTCGTCGAACGGCGCGCGCACGGCGTCGCCGAGCAGGGGGATGCCGCCGAGGGTGGTCCCGGCGTCGCTCATGGTCGAGCCGAAGCCGCTGCCGGCGCTCTCGAGCCGACGGCCGATCTCGGCCAGGCCGGCGATCAGCGAGCCGATCGCGATCCCCGCGGCGATCGCCACGACGGCCACGCCGAGAGCGAGGGCGTCGGCCAGGATCTGCCGCGCGCGGACGGCCGGGAGGTCGGCGTAGATCTGCATGCGCCGATTATCCGGCGCGCTCGGCGGCGGGCGTGTCCACACCGGAGGAAGGATTCGTCGAGAGGGCCCGGGATCCGCGTCACTCCGCGAGGTCCCCGACGTTCTTCCTCGGTTGTGAACACGTGGGCCGCCTCCGAGAGGGCTGCCCGGCCCGGCTCCTCGCCGCTTCTAGTCGAGCAGGTCGTGCAGCACGACGACCTGCTCGCGCTCCGGCCCGACGCCGATCGCCGAGAACCGGGCACCGCTCATCGCCTCGAGCGCGCGCACGTAGTCCTGCGCGGTCTGCGGCAGGTCCGAGAACTCGCGGCAGCCGGAGATGTCCTCCTGCCAGCCGGGGAACTCCTCGTAGATCGGCTTCGCGTGGTGGAAGTCGCTCTGCGAGACCGGGACCTCGTCGTGGCGCACGCCGTCGACGTCGTAGGCGACGCAGACGGGGATGGTCTCGAGGCCCGAGAGCACGTCGAGCTTGGTGAGGACGAAGTCGGTGACCCCGTTGATCCGCGCCGAGTAGCGGGCGATCGGGGCGTCGTACCAGCCGCAGCGGCGCGGGCGGCCGGTCGTGGTGCCGAATTCGAAGCCCTGCCGGCGGAGGTACTCGCCCCACTCGTCGAAGAGCTCGGTCGGGAACGGGCCGGCGCCGACACGGGTCGTGTACGCCTTGATGACCGCGATGACGCGGTCGATGCGGTTCGGCGCGACTCCGGAGCCGGTGGCCGCTCCACCCGAGGTCGCGTTGGAGGAGGTGACGAACGGGTAGGTGCCGTGGTCGACGTCGAGCATCGTGGCCTGGCCGGCCTCGAACAGCACCGTTTTGCCCGCGTCGAGCGCCTGCGAGAGGACCAGCGACGTGTCGGCGACCATCGGGCGCAGGCGCTCGGTGTACTGCAGCAGGTCCTCCAGCACCTGCTCGACCAGGATCGCGCGGCGGTTGTAGACCTTCACCAGCAGGTGGTTCTTCTGGTCGAGGGCGCCCTCGACCTTCTGGCGGAGGATGTTCTCGTCGAAGAGGTCCTGGATGCGGATGCCGACGCGGTTGATCTTGTCGGCGTACGCCGGGCCGATGCCGCGGCCGGTGGTGCCGATCTGGCGCTTGCCGAGGAAGCGCTCCGTCACCTTGTCGAGGGTGCGGTGGTAGCTGGTGATGACGTGCGCGTTGGCGCTGACGAGCAGCTTCGACACGTCGACGCCGCGGGCGCTCAGCGCCTCGAGCTCGTGGAACAGCACCTCGATGTCGACGACGACGCCGTTCGCGATGACCGGGACGACGCCCGGGGTGAGGATGCCGGAGGGGAGAAGGTGCAGGGCGTACTTCTCGTCGCCCACGACGACGGTGTGCCCGGCGTTGTTGCCCCCGTTGAACTTCACGACGTAGTCGACGCGGCTGCCGAGGAGGTCGGTGGCGCGTCCCTTGCCCTCGTCGCCCCACTGGGCGCCGGTGATGACGATTGCTGGCATGGCGTGTCCTTCTCGACGGGAGGGGCGGGGGTGGGCGGGTGCGGCGCGGCAGTCGTGCCGCCTCCGCGCGACCAGCCGCTCGATTCTAGCGGAGGGGCCGGAGGACGGCTCCTGCGCTCGGGGTCGACCCGGCGGACTCTTTCGCCGCGGGCCGGCCCCGCGGACTCCCCCCGGCTCCTCGTCGGTCCCGCGGACGCATCGCCGAGCAATGCTCTCGATCCCGTCATGCGCAGTTCACACGCGACGCATAGATTCGAGGACGTTCACACTCCACTCATCACGCGAACAGGACCACGATGCGCAGACTCCGCGCCGCAAGCCTCCTCGCCGTCGTCGCACTCGGAGCCGCCACCGCCGCTCCGATCGCCTCGGCCGCCCCTCTCGACGACGGCGTCGAGCTCACCCTGGTGTCGACGACCGACACGCACGGGCACGTCTACGACTGGGACTACTTCGCGAACGCGCCGTACCCGGCCGACGGTGCGCTCGGCCTCACCCGCGTCGCGACCGAGGTCGACCGCCTCCGCGCCGAGAAGGGCGAGGAGTCCGTGCTCGTCATGGACAACGGCGACGCGATCCAGGGCACGCCGCTCACCTACTACTACGGCCTCGGCGACGGCGCCGCGGGCGTCCTCTCCGGCGAGACGACGCACCCGATGGCCACCGCGTTCAACACCATCGGCTACGACGCGCAGGTCGTCGGCAACCACGAGTACAACTACGGGCTCGACATGCTCAGCGCGTACGAGGGCGACCTGAACGCCCCGCTGCTGGGCGCGAACGTCGTCGACGTCGCCACCGGCAAGCCGTACCACGACCCCTACACGCTGATCGAGCGCGAGATCGACGGGAAGACGGTCACCGTCGGCGTCCTCGGCCTCGTCACCCCCGGCGTCCGCGTCTGGGACAAGCAGTACGTCGACGGCGTCCTCGAGTTCCAGGACATGGTCGCCGCCGCGAAGCAGTGGGTCCCGATCGTGCAGGAGCAGGCGGACGTGGTCGTCGTCCTCGCGCACACCGGCCAGGGCACGGTGCCGGACGCCGAGTACGACGCCGCCGACCTCAACGAGGACGTCGTCAACAACATCGCGACGCAGGTCCCCGGCATCGACGTGGTCGTCGCCGGCCACAGCCACAAGGACCTGCCGCAGACGCTGTTCACCAACGTCGCCGGCGAGCAGGTGCTGGTCACCCAGCCCGAGTTCTGGGCGCAGGGCCTCACCGAGGTCACCCTGAACCTGGTGCCGGACGCCGCTGGCGGCCTCGAGGTCGACTGGTCGGCCGGGAACGCGCCCGTCACGCAGCCCGTCTACGCGAAGGACATCGCCGAGGAGTCGCCCGCACTGGTCGACGCCCTCGCCGAGCAGCACGCCGCCACGATCGAGTACGTGAACACCCCCGTCGCCGACTCGGTCGAGGAGCTCTCGGCCGCGACCTCGCGCTACGAGGACACCCCGATCATCGACTTCATCAACACCGTCCAGGCCGAGACCGTCGAGACGGCTCTCGAGGGCACCGAGTGGGCCGACCTGCCGGTGATCTCGCAGGCGTCGCCGTTCTCGCGCACCGCCGTCTTCCCGAAGGGGCAGGTCAGCATCCGCGACATCGCGGGCCTGTACATCTACGAGAACACCCTCCGCGGAGTGGAGCTGACCGGAGCCGAGGTGCGCGACTACCTCGAGTTCTCGGCCCGCTACTTCGTGCAGACCGCCGAGGGCGCCGTGTTCGACCCCGAGACCGGCACCAACGCGACGACCGAGGACCGCCCCGACGGCATCCCGGACTACAACTACGACGCGATCTCGGGCCTGGACTACGTGATCGACGTCTCCCAGCCCGCCGGCTCGCGGATCCGCGGTCTCGCCCACGCCGACGGCACCCCCGTCGCCGACGACGAGCGCTTCGTGATGGCGGTCAACAACTACCGCCAGAGCGGCGGAGGCGCCTACCCCGCCGTCGCGCAGGCACCGCTCGTCTACGACGAGCGTCTCGAGATCCGCCAGCTCCTCATCGACTGGTCGACCGCCCGCGGCGTGATCGACCAGGCCGACTTCTACGACCCCAACTGGTCGCTGACGACGGAGCCCGCCGCCGAGGTACCGGTCACCCCGGCGCCGACCGAGCCCGGCACCCCGACGGAGCAGCCCACCACCGCTCCGTCGCCGCACCCCACCACCACGGCGGCCTCCGTCGCGGGAGGCTCCGGCCCGGGCTCGCTCGCGAACACCGGCGCCGACGCAGCCGGCCTGATCGGCGGAGCCCTCGTGCTGCTGCTGTCGGGTCTCGCGCTGGTCGTCGCGCGACGCCGCCTCGCGGCCTAGCCGAGCAAGGCACGGGCGGCGGTCGGCGGGGTCTCCCGCCGACCGCCGTTCGTCGTTCCGGAGGATCGCAGGATGATCGGGCCGCGGACCGGCGGCTCAGTCGCCGCGGCGTCGCGATCGGCGGGCCCGCAAGGCCGAGAACGCGCCGGTGGACCAGAGCGCCCAGATCACCAGCAGGGGCTGGAAGACGAGCCGCACCGCGCGCGCCGCGTCCGTCTCGAGGCCGAACGCCGGCGTCCGCGTCACCAGCTGCGAGATGTTCCCCGGGAAGACCGCGACGAAGAACGCGGCCACCACGACTCCCACGATCACGCGCCACCGCACGAGCACGACGAGCGCGAGCCCGAGCGCGATCTCGACGACGCCCGACGCGACGACCACCAGGTCCGGGTCGGCCGGCAGCCACGGCGGGACCTGCGCCTGGAAGGCCTGACGCGCGACCGTCAGGTGCGCCGTGCCGGCCGTGACGAGCACCAGGCCCAGGAGGATGCGGGCGAGAGTGCGCGGGAGGGAGCGGCGTCCTCCGTCGGGCGCTGTGGCGGCGGTCATGCCCCCAGTCTGCGCTCGGAGCCCGCTCGCGCCGACCGCGCGCGCGTTCCGGCGGCGCCCCGTATCCTCGTTACCGCCCCGTCCGCAGACCGTGAAACGAGTTCCATGAGCACCCTGCCCCGCCTGATGGCCTTCGACCTCGACGACACCCTCGCCGCCTCGAAGTCCCCCGTCGACCCGGCGATGGCCGACCTCTTCGTGAAGCTGCTCCAGGCCACCGAGGTGTGCATCATCTCGGGCGGCCAGATCGGCCAGTTCCGGATGCAGGTGCTCGACCGCCTCGAGGGCGCCGACCCCGAGGTGCTCGCGAAGCTGCACCTCATGCCCACCTGCGGCACGCAGTACTACCGGTACGAGAACGGCGACTGGGCGCAGATCTACGCCGAGAACCTCACCGAGGACGAGAAGTCGCGCGCGCTCGCCGCCGTCGAGGAGAAGGCGAAGGAGCTCGGCTACTGGGAGTCCGAGACCTGGGGCCCGATCCTCGAGGACCGCGACTCGCAGATCACCTTCTCGGCCCTCGGCCAGTCCGCGCCCGTCGAGGTCAAGCAGGCCTGGGACCCGGACGGCGAGAAGAAGAACACCCTCCGCGAGGCCGTGCAGGCCGTGCTCCCCGACCTCGAGGTGCGCTCCGGCGGCTCGACGTCGGTCGATATCACCCGCAAGGGCATCGACAAGGCGTACGGGATGAACAAGCTCACCGAGCTGACGGGCATCCCTCTCGACGACATGATCTTCGTCGGCGACCGCCTCGACCCGGACGGCAACGACTACCCCGTCAAGGCGATGGGCGTCGAGTGCTTCGCCGTCGAGGGCTGGCACGACACCGCCGCGTACCTCCGCTCCTACGGCCTGTAGCCGCTCCGCGCGCGAGACGTTCCGGGATCCCCTGCTGCGGCGGGGGATTCCGTGCATCCAGGGGTCGTCGTACGCCCCGGGCGCTGGACGTCGTGGGCGGTGCGCGTCCAGCTGCAGTCAGGCGTCGGAGCTCCCTCGCGGGTCCTGTGCACCCGCGCGTCCAGGCACTGCGCGCGCGGGCACCGTCAGGCGTCCGGTGCTCCGTCGGGGCCTCGGGCACAGCGCGTCCAGGCTCGGCCGGTTCGGGATCTGCGCGTCCGGGCCCTGCGCGTCCCGGCCGCTGTCAGACGTCCTCGTTCAGCGATCCGGACGCCGTGCCGTCGAGGGCGAGGCGGAGCCGTTTCGGCAGGTTCGCGACCACGATCGCGTGCGACTCCTCGATGAGCTCGAGCACCAGCTCGGGCTCGACGGTCCCGCCGGCGTCGACGGTGACCCAGTGCTTCTTGTTCAAGTGGTAGCCGGGCTCGATCCCGTCGACCCCCGCGACCAGGTGCACCACGTTCTCGGGCAGCGCCTTCACGCTCACGACCGGCCGCCCGAACCGCTCCGACTCGAGCGCGAAGACCTTCCCCGCGACCTTCCACACCCGGATCCCCTCCCCGAACGGGAACCCCGCCTCCGCTCCCGGAAGCCCTTCGAGAAGCCGCTCCACCGCCCCGCCGTCCATCCCCCCATCCTGCCGCAGCCCTCTCGCGCCGCCTAGATCACCCGCCACCCGAGGCCGGCCTCGCGCCGAACGCACGTCCGACACCCCAGCGCCCGAGGCGGCTCGTGCCGAAGGCACGGCCCGACCCTCCAGCACCCGCACCACGCTCGTGCCGCAACCACGGCCCGACTCCTCCACCCCGACCCGGCTCGCGCCGCAGGCGCGGCCCCCGTACTCCCCCCGACCAGGCTCGCGCCGCAGGCACGGCCCCCACACTCCCGCGCGAGCAGGCTCGTGCCGCCGGCACGGCCCCCCGCTCCAGCCCCCCGCGGCCGCTCGTGCCCCCGGCACGGCGCCCCGCGCTCGTGCCGCAGGCACGGCGCCCACCCCACCAGCACAGGGCTAGGCGGCGTCCGGGTGCGGTTCTGGCAAGGCGGAGGAGGAAGCCGTAGCGGCGCTACGGCGCCCGACGACAACGCAGCCAGAACTGCACCCGGGCGGCGCCTAGTCGTTGCCGAGGATGATGATGGCGGCGGTAGGGGGTAACGCGTCCTCGTGGTACCGCTCGATCTCCTCGATGGCGATCGGGTCGGCCTGCTGGAGGAACTGGGTGAGGCGGGTGACCTCCTCGGTCTCGCCGAGGGAGTCGGCGGCGCGGCGGAGGGCGTAGAGGGAGAGCAGGAATCCGCGGTTGGGTCCGTGGCGCCAGGGGATGGGGCCCTGGCCGCGCCAGCCGGCTCCGCGGAGGAGGTCGAGGCCGCGGTGGTAGCCGACGCGGGCGTAGGCGTAGGAGGGGAGGGCCGCGTCGATGCCCCAGACGCTGTCGGCGAGCAGTGCCCAGGCCAGCGGGGAGCGCGGGTGGGCGGCGGCGAGGGCGGCGAATTCGACGGCTCCCGGGTTCGCGTGCTTCGCGAGGGCCGCGGTGACCGCGGGCTCGTCGGGGAGGAGGGTCGGTTCGGGGCCCAGCAGGTTCTCGCCACTCATGCCTCCCAGGCTATCCCGCTCGGGGCTGTGCGGGTCCGGGGTCCGGCCGTCCGGCGCACGACGGTCGTCCCTCCACAGGGGCGTCAGCGGAGGGAGCCGGGCGGTTCGCCGGTCGTCGCCGTCGTGCGCGGGGGTGCCGCCGATAGCATCGACCCATGGCGACGAACCGCAGTGAAGTCGAGGCCTGGCTCACGGACATGGACGGCGTGCTGGTGCACGAGAACAAGGCGCTCCCCGGCGCGCCCGAGCTGATCCAGGAGTGGACCGATTCGGGCACGCCGTTCCTGGTGCTGACGAACAACTCGATCTTCACGCCGCGGGATCTGGCGGCGCGGCTGCGCGGGTCGGGGCTGCACGTGCCGGAGGAGCGGATCTGGACGAGCGCTCTGGCGACGGCGGACTTCTGCGCGTCGCAGAAGCCGGGCGGGAGCGCGTTCGTGATCGGCGAGGCGGGGATCACCACCGCGCTGCACGAGGCGGGCTTCATCATGACGGAGACGGCGCCGGACTACGTGGTCGTGGGCGAGACCCGCAATTACAGCTTCGAGGCGATCACGAAGGCGATCCGCCTGATCGTCGCGGGTGCGCGCTTCATCGTCACCAATCCCGATGCGACGGGGCCGAGCGCCGAGGGCGTGCTCCCGGCGACGGGGGCGATCGCGGCGCTCATCACGAAGGCGACGGGCAAGGATCCGTACGTGGTCGGCAAGCCGAACCCGATGATGTTCCGCTCGGCGATGAACAAGATCGGCGCGCACAGCGAGAACACCGGGATGATCGGCGACCGGATGGACACCGACATCGTCGCGGGCATCGAGGCGGGCCTGCACACCGTGCTGGTGCTGACGGGGATCAGCGACGAGGCCGAGATCGAGCGCTATCCGTTCCGCCCGGACGAGGTGCTGAGCGGGGTGCACGAGCTCCTGTCGTCGGAGCCGCTGGAGTCGGAGTTCCCGCCGGATTCAGCGGTCTGAGTCCCGGCGGCCCGGCAGCGGGCCGGGCGCCGGTTCCTGACACGGCACCGCGGCTCGCGGGGGTCAGAAGCGGACGTGCTGCAGCACCCAGGCGTGCATCGCGACGGCTGCCGCCGCCGAGGCGTTGATCGACCGGGTCGAGCCGAACTGCGTGATCTCGAGCACGGCCTCCGAGGCGGCGATCGCCTCCTCCGAGAGGCCGGGTCCCTCCTGCCCGAACAGCAGGAGGCAGCGCTCGGGGAGCCGGTAGGTCTCGAGCGGCACGCAGCCGGGGACGTTGTCGACGGCGAGGAGGGGCACGTCCGCCTCCGCGGCCCACTGCACGAGGTCGGCCACCGTCTCGTGGTGCTGGACGTGCTGGTAGCGGTCGGTGACCATCGCGCCGCGCTTGTTCCAGCGCCGCCGGCCGACGATGTGGACGCCTTCCGCGCCGAACGCATTGGCGCTGCGGACGATCGAGCCGATGTTCATGTCGTGCTGCCAGTTCTCGATCGCGACGTGGAACGGGTGCCGCGTGCGGTCGAGCTCCGCGACGATCGCGTCCATCCGCCAGTAGCGGAAGCGGTCGACCACGTTGCGCGCGTCGCCGCGCTCCAGCAGCTCCGGGTCGAGGCGGTCGTCCTCGGGCCACTCCCCCTGCCAGGGGCCGACGCCGTTCGTGGTGAGCTCCACGGAGGCGGTGGGTCCGGTCGCGGGGGTCGCCTCGTTCTCCTGCACGACGAGCGATCCTACTGGGCGCTCCGCGGCTCGGCCGGGTGCACCGGGCCGGTGCCCGGCGGCATCCTCCGAGGTCCGAGTGACGGCGCGCGTCAGGCCGCGGGGGTGCCGGCGAGGGAGCCGGTCAGCTCGCCGCCGCCCGCCCGGTCGACGAAGCAGTAGTAGTTGCGCTCGCCCGCGTCCCACTGCTCCTGGGTGACGGGGAACGCACCGGCGACCTGCACGTCGCCGTAGGTCTCGGCCGCGGCGACGTCCACGACGCCCTGCGCCTGGCAGAGCGAGGAGACGGTGACGGCCAGGGCGTCCTGGCCGGGGAACGCCGCGTCGGTCAGCTCCGCGGTGGAGACGAGCTGGGCGGAGTGGGCCCCCGCGCAGTCCACGACGGTGAACTCCTCCGCCCAGACGGAGTCGAAGGGCTCGACGCACTCGCCGCCGAGGAGCGCGCTCCAGGCCCAGGTGCCGACGGGCAGCGGTCCGACGGTCGGGAGGGTCGCGGTCGGCGTGGGCGAGGGGGTCGGCTCCGCCGTGGGCGTCTCGCTGACGACCGGGGCGGCCTGCGGCTCTGCTCGGCCGCCGGCGCTCCCGACGGCGATGCCGATCGCGAAGAGCCCGGCGAGGAGGATCACCGCACCCGCCGCGATCAGGCCGATCAGGAGCCGGCGTCGGCTGAGCGTGCGCCACGCGGGTGCTGCGGCGGGCGCCGAGTCGCGCTCGCGTCTCTCGGGTCGGGACCGGGCGGAGCGGCGCTTCCGCGGCGGAGCGGCGTTGACGTGGGCGACCGCGGGAGCGGTGCGGAAGGGCGCGGGCTCGGCGCGGTCGGCGGGCTCGGCGGCCGGCTCGAGGTTCCACGAGTAGGCGCCGGCGGTCTCGCGCCACAGCTCCTCGTCGCCGCCGTCCTCGTCGGGCTCGTCCTGCGGAGCGACGACCTGCTCCCACACGGGCGGCTGGTCCCAGTCCCCGCGCGGGTCGGGCCACTCGTAGACGGCGGGCGGAGTCGGCTCGCGCGGAGTCGGCGGGGTCGCGCCGACCGGGCGTCCGTCGGCGGGGGAGGGGACGCCGGAGCGGCCCGCCGGGTCGACGTCGGTCGAGGATCCGGCATCGGGCTCGTCGTCCGGCCGGTGGGCGCTGCGGAGTCCGGCGGGGGCGGTCGGCAGGTCGGCGGGAGGGTCGGTGTGCGGCAGGACCGGGCGCACGGAGTCCGCCCCGCGGCGGTGCACCTCGGTGCGGCCGGCGCCGGCGGAGGCGTCGGAGCCCTCCGCGTCGTCGTCGCGGAGGGGGGCGAAGAACGCGTCGAAGGCGTCCTCGTCGGAGTCGTCCTCGTCGGAGGCACTCGTCTCGCGGGCAGTCGTCCCACCGGCACCCGTCTCGCGGGCACTCGCCTCACGGGCACCCGTCTCGGGCGCTCCCATGGCGCGGGCTCCCGTGTCGGGGGCTCCCGTGTCAGGGCCCGGAGAGCTCCGTCCCTCGGCGGGGACGCCGTCGCGGCCGGAGGAGCGCTCCGGCTCCGCGACCGTTCCGCGGTCGGCGTCGGCGTCCTGCTCCCCCACCGGAGCGGAGTCGTCCGCGGGGTTCGGGAGGTCGCCGCCGGCCTCCTCGGCGGCGGGCGTCGCACTCAGCACGGGCTCCCCCGGCCACAGGCCGACCGGAGCGGCAGGGGCACGGCGCGGCGCCGCGTCGGAGTTGCTGTCGCTGTCGCTGTTGCTGTCGCGGTCGCGGGCGCTCGACGACGGTCCGGCCGCGTCGGCGGAGGAGGCCGACTCGCTCGCAACGCTCCGCTCCTCCGCTGACACGTGGGCCTCGTCGGCTGCGGACTCAGCAGGACCGGACGTCCGCTCCGCGCGCGACTCCTCCACGGGAGGGACGGGGCGGGGCGAATCGAAGATGCTCTTCAGGCGGCCGCCGCTGAGCTGCTGGAGCAGCCACTCGCTGCTGCCGACGGGACGCTCCGGCTCGGGTCGCTCCGGCTCGGCACGCTCCGGCTCGGAGGTCTCCGATCCGGCAAGCTCGGGCTCGCGGCCCTCCGGCTCGCGGCCCTCGGACCCGCGGCGCTCCGGCTCCGGGTGGTCGCCGCCTCCCGGGCCCCCGCCGCGTCCCCCCTCGTCGACCATCAGCTCAGGCCGAGGTCGGCCAGACCGATCGCGGCGAAGTACGGGTAGCCGGCGTCCTCGATGATCTCGCGGGCCCCGGTCGCGCGGTCGACGACGACGGCGACTCCTGCGATCTCGGCGCCGACCTTCAGCAGGGCCTCGATCGCCTTCAGCGGCGAGCCGCCGGTGGTGGACGTGTCCTCGACGACGACGACGCGCTTGCCCTCGAGGTCGGGGCCCTCGACCTGCCGGCCGCGGCCGTGGTCCTTGGGCTCCTTGCGCACGACGAACGCGTCGTAGGCGAGACCGCGGGCGGCGCCCTGGTGGAGGATCGCGGCGGCGATCGGGTCGGCGCCCATGGTGAGGCCGCCGACGGCGTCGACGCGCTCGATCGGCGCGATGAGGTCGAGCATGACCTGCCCGATCAGCGGCGCGACGCGGTGGTCGAGGCTCACGCGGCGCAGGTCGACGTAGTACGACGCCTTCTTGCCGCTCGTGAGGGTGAAGTCCCCGTGGAAGACGGCGTCGGAGCCGATGTACTCGATGAGCTGCTGGCGTGCGTCGGTCACGCGCCTACTCTACGGGGCGACCCCTCCCCCGCTCGGGAGCGCGCCCGCTGCGGCGTGCTCGCCCGCCTCGTCGCCTCCTCCGCGGAACTGCGTCATGTAGAGCTCGTAGTAGGCACCGTGCTGCTTCAGCAGCGCTTCGTGCGCGCCCTGCTCGACGATCCGGCCCGACTCCATCACCAGGATGGTGTCGGCGTCGCGGATCGTGGAGAGCCGGTGCGCGATGACGAACGAGGTCCGGTCGGTGCGGAGCGCGTTCATCGCGTGCTGCACGAGCAGCTCCGTGCGGGTGTCGACCGAGGAGGTGGCCTCGTCGAGGATCAGCAGCGACGGGTTCGCGAGGAACGCGCGCGCGATCGTGATCAGCTGCCGCTCGCCCGCCGAGACGCTGCCGCCGTCGGCGTCCAGCACCGTGTCGTAGCCGTCGGGCAGCTGGCGCACGAAGCGGTCGACCATGGTGGCCTTCGCCGCGTCGACGATCTCCTCGTCGGTCGCCTCCAGGCGCCCGTAGCGGATGTTCTCGCGGATGGTGCCCTGGAAGAGCCACGCGTCCTGCAGCACCATGCCCACGCGCGAGCGCAGATCGCCGCGCGCGAGGCTCGTGATGTCGACGCCGTCGAGCAGGATGCGCCCTCCGGTGAGCTCGTAGAAGCGCATGACCAGGTTGACCAGCGTGGTCTTCCCCGCCCCGGTCGGACCGACGATGGCGACCGTCTGCCCGGGCTGCGCCGAGAAGGTCAGGTCCTCGATCAGCGGCTGCTCCGGGTCGTACGAGAACGAGACGCCCTCGAACTCCACGTGGCCGTCGGTGCGCTGCGGGAGCGACGCGGTCGCCGTCTCCGGCTCCTGCTCCTCGGCGTCGAGCAGCTCGAACGTGCGCTCGGCCGAGGCGACGCCGGACTGCAGCATGTTCGCCATGCTCGCCAGCTGGGTCACCGGCTGGGTGAACTCGCGCGAGTACTGGATGAACGCGGTCGCGTCGCCGAGCGTCAGCTGACCTGAGGCGACCCGCAGGCCGCCGACCACGGCGATGAGCACGTAGGAGAGGTAGGAGACGAAGGTCATCGCGGGCATGATCATGCCCGAGACGAACTGGGCGCCGAACGAGGCGGTGTAGAGGCTGTCGTTGCGGCGGTCGAACTCCTCGAGCATCTCGCGGTCGCGGCCGAAGGCGCGGACGATCTCGAGCCCGGAGAAGGTCTCCTCGATGTGGCCGTTGAGCGCGCCCGTGTTCTTCCACTGGGCGGCGAAGAGCTTCTGGGAGCGGGCGCCGATCACGCCCGCGATCACGCCCGAGAGCGGGATCGAGATCAGCGCGATCAGCGCGAGCTGCCACGAGACGATGAACATCATCGCGGCGATGCCGATGATGGTGAGCACCGACTGCACCAGCTGCGAGAAGGCCTGCTGCAGCGCCGTCTGGATGTTGTCGACGTCGTTCGTGACGCGCGACATCACGTCGCCGCGCTGCCGGGTGTCGAAGAAGCGCAGCGGGAGGCGGTTGAGCTTCGCCTCGATGTCCTGGCGGAGGCCGAAGACCACCCGCATCACGAGGCCGTTGAGGATGTAGCCCTGCGCCCACATGAGCACCGACGCGACGACGTACATCAGCAGCACGATGATGATCAGGCGGCCGAGGACCACGAAGTCGATGCCCGCGCCGGGCACGATGTCGGTCTTGGCCAGCATGTCGGCGAAGGTGCCGTTGCCCGAGGCGCGCTGCTGCTCGATGATCTGCTCGAGCGGGACGCCGGCGGGGAGCTGGGAGCCGATCACGCCGTTGAAGATCGTGTCCATCGCCTGCCCGAGGATCTTGGGCGCGATGACGGTGAGGACGACCGACAGCGAGACCAGGGCGACCACGAGGACCATCCGGGCGCGCTCGGGGCCGAGCAGCGAGAAGAGGCGCTTGGCCGAGGGCCAGAAGTTCTGCGCCTTGCGGGCGGGCGGCCCGTCCCCGAACATGCCGCCGTCGCCCTCGCCGGGCTCGAACTCGGGCTCGGGGGACGTCGTCTCCTCGGGGGCGGTGGTGTCGCGTGTGCGCGCCATCTCAGGACACTCCTTCGACGCTCAGCTGGGATTCGACGATCTCGCGGTAGGTCGCGTTCGTCTCGAGGAGCTCGTCGTGCGTGCCGCGGCCGACGACGCGGCCCGCGTCGAGCACGACGATCTGGTCGGCGTGGCGGATGGTCGACACACGCTGGGCCACGATGATCACGGTCGCGTCGGTGGTGGCGTCGGCCAGCGACTCCCGCAGCCGCGCATCGGTCGCGACGTCGAGCGCCGAGAACGAGTCGTCGAACAGGTAGACCCGCGGCTTCGCGACGAGGGCGCGCGCGATGCAGAGCCGCTGGCGCTGCCCGCCGGAGACGTTGGTGCCGCCCTGCGAGACCGGCTCGTCGAGCCCGTGCTCCTTGCTCCGCACGAAGTCCTCGCCCTGGGCGATGCGCAGCGCCTCCCACAGCTCGGCGTCCGTCGCGTCGGGGCGGCCGAAGCGCAGGTTCGAGGCGATCGTCCCCGAGAAGAGGTAGGGGCGCTGGGGCACGAGCCCGATCACCTCGGCGAGCTGCGCCCGGTCGAGGGAGGAGACGGGCACGCCGTCGATCGTGACGGTGCCCTCCTGCGGGTCGAACAGGCGCGGCACGAGGCCGAGCAGGGTCGTCTTGCCGGCGCCGGTGGAGCCGACGACGGCCGTGGTGCGGCCCGGCTCCGCGACGATGTCGATGCCCGAGAGCACGGGGCGCTCGGCGCCCGGGTAGCCGAAGACGACCCCGGAGAACTCGACGCGGCCGCGCGCGGGGGTCGGGACTCCGCCCACGGGTGTGGTGAGGCTGGTGCGGGCGTCGAGCACCTGCTGGATCCGCTCGGCGCAGACGACCGCGCGCGGGATCATCATCACCATGAAGACGCCCATCATCACGGCGGTGAGGATCTGGAGGAGGTACTGCAGGAACGCGGTGAGCGAGCCCACCTGCATCTGACCGGCGTCGACCCGCTGCCCGCCGAACCACAGCACGGCCGCGGTGGCCAGGTGCAGGATCATCATGATCGCGGGGAACATCAGCACGAAGATGTTGCCGACCTTGATCGACACCTCGGTGATCGCCGCGTTGGCCTTGCGGTACCGCTCGGACTCGAACGGCTCGCGCACGAAGGCGCGCACCACGCGGATGCCCGTGATCTGCTCGCGCAGCACGCTGTTGATCCCGTCGATCCGGTCCTGCATGAGGCGGAACAGCGGCAGCAGCAGGAACACCAGGAAGCCGACCACGACGAACAGCAGCGGCACCGACACCCAGACCAGCCAGGAGAGGCCGGCGTCCTCGCGCAGGGCGAAGACGATGCCGCCGACGCACATGATCGGCGCGGACACCATGAAGTTGAGGGTCATCAGCACGAGCATCTGCACCTGCTGCACGTCGTTCGTGCCGCGGGTGATCAGGGTGGCCGTGCCGAAGCCGCCGACCTCGAGCCCGCTGAGGGAGTCGACGCGGCGGTAGACGTCGCGGCGCAGGTCGCGGCCGACGGACATGGCGGTGCGGGCGCCGAAGTAGACGGCTCCGATCGCCGCGGCGACCTGCACGACGCAGACGCCGAGCATGGTCATGCCGGTTCCCCAGATGAAGTCGGTGTCGCCGCGGCCGATGCCCTGGTCGATGATCTCGGCGTTGAGGCTCGGGAGGTAGAGCGCGGCGAGCGTCGCGACGAGCTGCAGCACGACGACGGCGGCCACCCAGCGCGCGTAGGGCTTCGCGTAGGCGGAGGCGAGGCGGAGCAGGATCATGGGTCCTCCGGAGGGGCGGAGCAGGAGCGGGAGGGGAGGGGACCGGGCTGGGGAGCGCGGAGCGCCGGGGAGCCCGTCGGGCCCGCACGGCGCGGGCGACGGCGGCGTCCG
Source organism: Rathayibacter sp. AY1E2 (assembly GCF_002932325.1). NCBI lineage: Bacteria > Bacillati > Actinomycetota > Actinomycetes > Micrococcales > Microbacteriaceae > Rathayibacter > Rathayibacter sp. AY1E2. Next base: position 46,158 of record NZ_PSVO01000010.1, on the reverse strand, counting down.
GACGGCGCGACGAACGGCCGGTCGGTACGGCGCTAGACAACCATCGACCACCGACACCGGTTCCGCAATCCGCCGAGGGGATGACTCCCCCGGCCCGCGGCCGCCGGGACGCGCGGAGGACGCGCAGGAGACGTGTCGGCGGCGGCTCCTACACTTCCAGGATGCGCATCGCCACCTGGAACGTGAACTCCATCCGGGCCCGCACCGGCCGCGTCGTCGACTGGCTCGTGCGCGAGGACGTGGACGTCCTCGCCATGCAGGAGCTCAAGTGCAAGCCCGAGCAGTTCCCGCACGAGGCCTTCGCCGACGCCGGCTACCACGTCGAGATGGTCGGGCTCAGCCAGTGGAACGGCGTAGGCATCGCCTCGCGCCTGCCGATGGACGACGTGCAGGTCGGCTTCCCGGGCATGCCCGGCTTCGCGAAGGAGGCGGCGGCCGACGGCTCCTACCCGCTCGAGGCCCGCGCGATCGGCGCCACGGTCGACGGCGTGCGCGTCTGGAGCCTCTACGTCCCGAACGGCCGCGCGGTCGACGACCCGCACTACCTCTACAAGCTCGAGTGGCTCGCGGCCCTCGAGGCGAGCACCCGCGAGTGGCTGGCCGCCGAGCCCGACCTGCCGCTCGCCCTGGTCGGCGACTGGAACGTCGCGCCGCTCGACAGCGACGTGGGCGACCCGAGCCTCGGCCCCGGATCCACGCACGTCTCGATCCCCGAGCGCGCCGCCTTCGCCGCCTTCGAGGACGCGGGCCTGCGCGACGTCGTCCGCCCGCTCGTGCCCGAGGGCTACACCTACTGGGACTACAAGCAGCTCCGCTTCCCGCGCAACGAGGGGCTGCGGATCGACTTCGTGCTCGGCTCCCCCGCGTTCGGCGAGCTCGTCACCGGCGCCTCGATCCACCGCGACGAGCGCAAGGGCGACGCCCCGAGCGACCACGTCCCGGTGGTGGTCGACCTCGACCTGGAGACGACCCTCGACGACGACCGCCCGATGATCTTCTGAGCATGGCCTCGTCGAAGAAGAAGCGCGCGCGGGCCCAGGCCGCCTCGGCCGGCGCCTCCCGACCCGCCGCCCGACCCGCGACGGCCCGCCCTGCGACCGCCCGCCCCGCGACCGCCCGTCCCGGAGCCGCGCACGACGAGTTCCGGTCCGACGCCTACCGCTCGGTGGGCGAGATCATCGCCGCCGGGAAGCCGCGCCGGCGCCGCTGGGACCTCGTGCTCTCGATCCTCGGCTGCCTCGCCCTCGGCCTGCTCACGATCGTGCTCGGCTACCTCGCCGCGATCCTCTCGGTCTTCCCCGCGCAGTGCGAGGGCCAGAACTTCGCCTGCGACTTCGACCGGATCGACTGGGGCGTCTCGATCGCGCTGATCGGGCCGCCCGCGCTGACGCTGATCGCCGTAGCCGTGACGGTCGTGCGCTACCTCGTGGGCCGACGCGCGTTCCTCGTGCCGGTCATCGGGTTCGTGCTCTGCATCGCCACCGCGTTCCTCGCCTCCTCGCTCGTGACGAGCTCGATCCCCGGTTCGGCGCTGGTCTAGCACTTACCCGGGGGGCGCGTCAGCGGTCGGAGCGGTCGGCGCTGGTCCAGCACCGACCCGGGGGCGCGTCAGCGGTCGGAGCGGTCGGCGCTGGTCCAGCACCGACCCGGGGCGCCGACCGCCGGCGAGGTCAGCCGCAGGCGGGCTCGTCGTTCAGCGTCACCGCGGTGGGGTTGATCATCGGGGTCACCCGCACGGCCTGGTCTCCGAAGCCGGAGGCGTCGCCGGCGCTGAACTGCACGTCGAACGTCTCGGACTGGCCGGGCGAGAGCTGCACCGCGACCTTCGAGACGGGACGGCCGAGGTCGTCGAGGCTCTCGGGTCCGTAGCCCGTGCCGTCGGCCCAGGCCGCGCTCGACACCGTGGTCCCGGGAGGGCCGTAGACGTAGATGTTGGTGACGAAGTCGCCCAGAGGGTACGCACCGCGCCCGCCGGCCGCGGCGACGTAGCCGGGCAGCGTCCGAGCGACCGCCTTCGAGATCGTGTTGGTCACGGTGACGGAGGTGGTGAAGACCGCGCCGGAGGCGGCGCACCGGCCCGCGCTCGACTGCGTGACCGCCGTGCTCAGGTAGTAGTCCATCTTCGAGCCGCCCGAGGCGTCCTGGAAGAACACCCCGGTGGTCGTGCCGTCGGTCGTCGTCTGCGGCAGGACCCCCGCGATCGGCGTGGGCGCGAGGAGCGCCTGCTCGTCGGCGTCGGAGCTGTAGGCGAGGATGCGGCTCTCGTCGACCGCCTTCACGATCGCCGGGAGCATCTTCGTCGGCTCCATCTCCCCGCCGAGGATCTTGCCCAGGACCGTCGCGCTCGCCTCCGAGAAGAACTCGTCGGTGCGCTCGGCCACGACCGACTCCGGGTAGCGGAAGTAGACCTCGTTGAGCAGGGTCGAGACGGTGTTCTCGCTCGTGAGGACCGTGCCGTCGGTGAGGGTCACCGGCCCGGTCGAGCCGAGGAGGTAGGAGAGGGCGACGGGGTCGATCGCGAGGACGCCGTCGATCCTCTGCTCGGGGAACTTCTGCGCCCAGAACTGCGAGGCGATCGAGGCGGCCGTCGGGAAGTCGGGGCGGCTGGTCGAGACGTTGAAGGTCGTCGCCATGTTCTCGCCGATGGTGTCGAGCGCGCTCTGGTCGACGGTGACGGGAGCCAGACCGCGGAAGTCGCCGCTGCCCAGCTGACGGCCGATCGAGATCGCGCCGCCGTCGACGTCGAGCTGCATCACCGACGACGCGCCGCCGCCCAGAGCCTGCGACTCCGCCAGGTTCTGGAACATCACCAGATAGTGGCGCGGACCGGACGCTCCGAGGGAGTCGGGGAGGATCGCGGTGAGCGGCTCGACCTGCTCCATCGCCGCGGTCGCGGTGGCCAGCTGCGGAGTGAAGGAGTCGAGCGCGGAGGCGACCTGCGGCACCAGCGGGCCGCGGTCGATGCCCTCGACGCGGGTCTGCGCCGCGTCGACGACCTCCTTGGCGACGGTGATCTTCTGCGACAGCTCGGTGATCGCCGCGAGGTCGACCCTGCCGTCGACGGGCTTGAGGATGTCGAGCGAGGTCGTGGAGAGCGGCGTGACGATCCGGCCGGAGACGTCGTCGGCGATCTCGGTCGCGGCGCGGACCGCGGACAGGTTCGGCCCGAGGACGGGCACCACCTCCATCACCCGCCACACCGGGTCCTCGGTCTCATCGCGCGCCTCGCCGGTGAGGGTCGCGATCCGGCCCGCGGTCTCCTCCGCACCGGAGGTGTCGAACGTCGTCAGCCTGTCCGTCACCTGCGACACCAGCGGGATCGCCTCGGTCAGCTTGTCGCGGACGGTCATCGCCTTGTCGTAGGTGCGCACGCCGAGGAGCACCGCGACGACGGCGCCGATCAGCAGGACCAGGAGGACGATCAGCGTGATCCAGAGGCCGCGACGGCGGCGCGGCCTGCCGCGGGCGGAGCGGTCGGCGGACGTGGTGGTGCTCATTCGAGAGAGCCTAAGCGACGGTCGGCGGAGTGCGACCGGGCCCGCGCCACCGGCCCCGTCCCAGGACGAGGGACACGCGACGCGGATGCGCGGGCCGTCCGGCGCCTCCGCCGGGACCGAGCGGGAGGCGGGGATGCTGCTCCGCTCAGCCCAGCAGGAGGGACACCCCGATGAGCACGGGCACCGCGGCGACCGTGGTCACGAGGGCCGTGTCGCGGGCGACGGCGACGCCCCGGTCGTAGCGCGAGGCGAAGGTGAAGATGTTCTGCGCGGTCGGCAGCGCGGCGGTCACCGTCACCACGAAGAGGTGCTCGGAGTCGAGGTGGAACGCGAAGCGCCCCAGCAGCAGCGCGACCGCCGGCATCACCAGCGACTTGAGCACGGAGGCGACGACCACCTCGACCCGCGCCGGCCCCGCCTCCAGCGGCCGCTGCCCGCGCAGCGACATCCCGAAGGCGATCAGCACCAGCGGGATCGACGCGTTGCCGATGATCGAGAACGGCTGCAGCACGGGCGCGGGAAGCTCCACGCCGGTGAGGGCGACGACGAGGCCGAGGGCGGAGGCGATGATCATCGGGTTCCGCAGCGGCTGCGTGAGGATCGCGCCGACCGAGGTCCGCCCGCTCGTCGAGACGTCGAGCAGCGTCAGGATCGTCGGCGCGAGGACGATCAGCTGCAGGAGGAGCGTCGGGGCCACCCACTGCGGATCGCCCAGCACGTAGATGGCGACCGGCAGTCCGATGTTGTTGGCGTTGACGTAGGAGGAGGCCGCGGTCCCGATCACCGTCTCCGGCAGCGGGCGGGGGAAGAGCAGCCGCGAGGCCAGCACGTAGAGCAGGGCGACGGTCAGCACCGTCAGGAGCGAGACGAGCAGGAACGAGGAGAAGAGGACGGAGACGTCGGCCCGTGACAGCACGGTGAACAGCAGCGCCGGCGTCGTGACGAAGAAGGCGATCCGCGACAGGATCAGCCGGCTCTCGGGCGGGACGATCCGGAACCGAGCGATCAGGTAGCCGACCGCGATGACGACCCCGATGATCGAGAAGCCGGTGAGCACGCCCTCCACGCCGCCGCCTCCCCGCCGCGGCCCGTCCGCTGTCGCGCCTCCACCCTAGGCAGTGGCCGGGCGTTGCAGCGCCGGCGCGACGCGCCTACGGTGTGCGGCATGCCGCATCTCGAGGTCCCCGGCGCGAGCCTCCACTGGGAGGCGGACGGCCACGTCTCCGCTCCCGCCCTGCTGCTCGTGCACGCGGGGATCGCCGACCTGCGGATGTGGGACCCGCTCGTCCCCGACCTCTCGCGCGACCGGCTGGTGGTCCGCTACGACGTCCGCGGCGCGGGCGGAACGAGCACGGAGGACGTGGAGTACGACCCGCGCCGGGACGCCCTGGACGTGCTCGACCACCTCGGCGTCGAGCGCGCGGTGGTCATCGGCTGCTCGCGGGGCGGAACGCTCGCGCTCGACCTGGCGCTCGAGCATCCGGAGCGGGTGACCGGCCTGGTCGTGATCGCGCCGGGCCTGGCGGGCTTCGACTACCCCGCGCTGACGGCGGAGGAGGAGCGCCGCTTCGGGGAGGTCGAGGCGCTGGAGCTCGCGGGCGAGCGGGAGGCCGCGGCGATCGTCGAGGCGGAGCTCTGGGCCGTGGGTCCCGACCGCTCCGCGGACGACGTCGCTCCGGAGTTCCTCGCGCGGGTCCGGGAGCTCGCGCTCACGGGCGTCGGCCACGAGGAGGAGGCCCCCCGCCCGATCGAGCCCTCCGGGCCGGCGGGCGAGCGGCTCGGGGAGATCGCCGTGCCGACCCTCGTCGTGGCGGGCGCGCACGACCTGTCGGAGTCGCTGCCGGTGTGCGAGCACCTCGCCGCCGAGGTGAGCGGTGCCGAGCTGCACGTGCTCGAGGACGCGGCGCACCTGCCCGGCCTCGAGCACCCGGAGGAGTTCCTCGCGGTGCTGCGGCCGTGGCTGGAGCGCCACGGGATCTGATCAGGCCACGGCGGCCAGGTCGAACGCCCAGTCCACGTAGAGCTCCGGCGGCTCGCCCTGCTCGACGAGGTCGATCCGGTCGAAGCCGGCCTCGACGCAGGTCGCGCCGGCGTCCAGGTCGCTCTCCGCCACGAAGGCGTGCACGAAGCGTGGCACGGGGAACGCCGCCGCCTCCTCGAGCAGCATCCGCACGGAGTCCGCGGTGATGCCGCGGGCGTGCGGAGCGATGCTCCATGCCGCCTCGTAGGCGACGACGCCGCGCGAGCAGCCGTACCAATAGCCGATGGAGCCGACGGAGAGTCCGTCCAGCTCGACCACGTAGAAGAACGCGTCGCCGTCCGCCCAACCGCGCAGGTAGCGGTCGTGGCGCGCGAGGATCTCGCTCTCGCTCTCGAGTCCGCCGCCCGCGTGCGCGAGGGTGTCGCGCAGGACGGAGGCGTCCGCCTGCGGCCAGGGGAGCAGGCGGAGGTTCTCGGGGTGGTGGTCGATGCTGGCTGTTCTCTGGTCGCTTCCGGGTTCGGGTCCCGTCACGCGCTCCGATCCTCTCTCTCAGGATGGCTCGCCGATCGAGCGCGCCGCCAGGGTGTTCGGCGCGCCTGTCCGATCGGATGTCTCCGCACTCGGGATGCGGACACGGTGTCGCCCCATCTTCGACCCGATCAGGGGAGGGAAACGGAAGCGGTGAGGAATCTAGCCCCGGACGGGGGGTGGCACCTGCACAACACCTGGGCAACCGCTGACCGCGGGGCCTCCGAGGGGCGGCGGAGACGTGCGTCCGCCCCCGCGAGATCGCCGCTTCGCTCCGTCGAGACGCAAGAAAAGCGCGCGCACGAGCCCATACGCTCGGAGTCGGAGCGCGTTCCGCTCCTGCAGCCCCGTATCACCAGCGTGAGGAGGATCACCATGTCGCAAGCCGTGCAGAGCACCGTCGTCGGAGAACCCGAGGTCGTCGAGGACCGCGTGGAGGACTCCGCCGCCTGGCTCGACCTGAAGGCGGCCGCCGCCGAGCTGCAGCCGCTCCAGTCCCAGGACGGCTCGCTCGCCGAGCCCGAGAGGCTCGAGGAGGCGCGCACCCTCGTCGAGCGGATCGTCGCCGGCGTCCGCACCCTCGCCCCCGCGTTCCCGCACGACGCCGCGTACCTCGACGCGCTGGTCGTCGACCTCGAGCGCTGGAGCGCCGGCGGCCTCGGCCTGCCCGACTTCCTCGATTCGCTCACCGCGTTCCAGCCGCAGCTCGAGCGCGTCGACGGCCGCCGCCACCTCGTCGTCTTCCCCATGTACACCCAGAACGGCAGCCGCGACCGCCACGTCGAGGCCGTCCTCGTCGAGGTCGTCTGGCCGCGGTTCGTCGCCGAGCTGGAGGCGGGCGACTACTCCAACGCCCTCTTCGTGCCCGTGCGCTTCGTCGACTTCACCGCCGGCTACGACACCGACAGCGCCGTGCTGTTCCCCGAGACGGTCGCGATGCGCTCCGTCCCGTCCTTCACCTGGGGCGCGATCTTCGCCGACCGCGAGGCGGCCCGGTTCCGCCGCGTCGTCACGGAGGCGGCCCGGATCACCCGTCTCGAGCTCCCGGAGGACGCGCAGCGCCTGCTGGCCGACCAGCGCCTGGCGGAGGAGTCCTTCGTGATGTGGGACCTCATCCACGACCGCACCCACATGCGCGGCGACCTGCCGTTCGACCCGTTCATGATCAAGCAGCGGATGCCCTTCTTCCTCTACTCGCTGGAGGAGCTGCGGTGCGATCTCACCGCCTTCCGCGAGGCCGTCGCCATCGAGCGCCGCCTCGGCGCGCTCGACCGCCGCGACGACGAGGAGGAGGCGCTGGCCGAGCGCTCGCGCTTCGTGCAGTACGCGATCCTGTTCGACCGGCTCTTCCGCTTCCCGCTCACCGGGTCGCGGGTGCGCAACTACGACGGCCTCGGCGGCCAGCTGCTCTTCGCCTGGCTGCACCAGCACGGCGTCCTGCACTGGACCGACACCCGGCTGGCGTTCGAGTGGGACGGCGTCGCCGACGTGGTCGTCGCTCTCTCGGACGCGATCGACGAGCTCTACTGGCGCTCGATCGACCGGCCGAAGACGGCGCACTGGCTGGCCGCGCACGAGCTGATCGCGGCCACTCTCACTCCGCACCCCGCCTCCGCCTGGGCCCGCGGGCTCCCGGACGAGGTGCTGCTCGGCGCCCCGCGCGGCCTCACCGACGCGGTGCTGGACGACGAGTTCCCGCTGTCGATGTTCTACGAGGCCCTCGGGAAGAAGATGGGCGACGTCATCGCCTCGACCCGGGGCATCACCGGCCGGGACTGACGTCGCGCCCGGGAGGCGGCGGGGTGCGCTCCTCCGCCTCCCGGGGCCCCGTCCGACCGGCGTCGGTTAGCGTGGGGCGCATGCCCTCAGGTGACGGAGCCGCGGACCCGCTCGACGCGGGCTGGATCCGGCGAGCGCCGAGCCGGGCCGGATACGTGCGCGATGCGGTCACCGCGGGGATCCTGCTGGTGGCGACGATCGTCTCCGTCGCGCTGTACTCCTCGGCGGGCTTCCCGGACGCGGCGCACCCCGTCGTCAGCGCCCACTGGGCCGTCCTGATGACCCTTCCCCTCGCGCTGCGCCGCCGGTTCCCCGCGAGCGTGGCGGCCGGGCTCTCCGTCGTCTACGCGCTCGGGATCGTGCTCCAGGTTCCGGAGTCGCTCTTCGGCCAGATCTGCCTGTTCCTCGCGCTCTACACGGTCGGCGCGTGGGGCCGGAACCGGCGCACGGCGCTCGTCGTCCGAGTGGCGATCGCGGTCGGGATGCTGGGCTGGCTGCTCACCACCCTCGCCACGGGCGAGTACTTCGGCAGCTCCGTGCCGGTCGACGACTCCCCCGGGCTGCTCTCGCCCTACGCGGCGGAGTCGGCCCTCGCGGTCGTGTCGAACCTGCTCTACTTCGGCAGCGCCTACGTCTTCGGCGAGGCGTCGTGGCAGTCGGCCCGCCGGCTGGAGGCGCTCGAGACGCGCACGGCCGAGCTCGACGACGAGCGGGAGCGCTCCTCGCGGCAGGCCGTGTCCTCCGAGCGGCTGCGGATCGCGCGCGAGCTGCACGACGTGGTCGCGCACCACGTCAGCGTGATGGGCGTGCAGGCGGGAGCGGCGCGGCGGGTGCTGGCGCGGGATCCGGAGCGGGCGGCGGCATCGCTCAGCGCCATCGAGGGCGACGCGCGCTCGGCGATCGAGGAGCTGCACCGCATCCTGGTCGCGCTGCGCGCCGAGGACGCGGTCCCGAATCCGCTCACCGACGCCGCGTCCACCCGCGGCGTGGCCCAGCTCGAGGAGCTGGTCGCGGCGTCCAGCGGGTCGGGCCTGCCCACCGTCTTCCTCACCCTCGGCACGCCCCGCGAGATCCCCGCGACGGTGGGGCTCAGCCTCTACCGCATCGCGCAGGAGTCGCTTACGAACGTCCGCAAGCACGCAGGGCGCGGCGCGCACGCCGAGGTGCGCCTCCGCTACGCCCCCGACGCGGTCGAGCTCGAGATCGCCGACGACGGCGGGTCCGGCCCGCACCCGAGCGCTCCCGCCTCCTGCGGACTGGGGCACACCGGCATGAGCGAGCGCGCGGCCGCGGTCGGCGGCTGGATCGAGATGGGGCCGAGGGGCGGAGGCTACCTCGTGCACGCCCGGGTGCCGCTGTCCCCCGTCCGGGCGAGCGTGCCGGACGCCGGCGACCCGGTACCGTCGTCGGAGACGTCGCGGGGGCGTCAGGAGCGAGCGAGCGGGGGCCGCCCATGACCGAGCACGTGCGCGTGCTGCTCGTCGACGACCAGGAGCTCGTCCGCGTGGGCTTCCGCATCATCCTCGAGTCGGAGCCCGGGATCGAGGTGGTCGGCGAGGCCCGCACCGGGCTCGAGGCCCTGCAGCGCGCCTCCGAGCTGCGCCCCGACGTGATCTGCATGGACGTGCAGATGCCCGGCCTCGACGGCCTGGCCGCGACCCGCGAGATCGTGGCCGACCCGCGCCTGTGCTCGCGGGTGCTCATCCTCACCACCTTCGACCGCGACGACTACCTCTTCGAGGCGCTCTCGGCCGGCGCCAGCGGGTTCCTGCTCAAGAACGCGTCGCCGGAGGAGCTGGTCGAGGCCGTGCAGGTGGTCGCCCGCGGCGACGCGATGCTCGCCCCCGACGTCACCCGGCGCGTGATCGAGCGGTTCGCGTCCGTGCCCGAGCACACGCCGGCCGCGGCCGAGCACTCCGGAGTGGCCGACCTGACGGACCGCGAGCGGGAGGTGCTCGTGCACCTGGCGCGGGGCTGGTCGAACGCCGAGATCGCGGCCGAGCTGTTCGTGGGCGAGGCGACCGTGAAGACGCACGTCTCGAAGATCCTGATGAAGCTCGGCGTGCGCGACCGGATCCAGGCGGTCGTGTTCGCCTACGAGCACGGGATCGCGGTACCGGGGCGCCCCTGAGTGGTCGGCCGGGCGGTCAGCGCCGGGGCTGGCTCGAGGCCGGGCGCGGCGGGGTGCGGCGGACGAACTCCATCCGGATCTCCGGCACGATCTTCCGGTCGAGCACGACCGTCATGTAGCGGCCGTCGACGCGGGCGCCGATCGCGACCACGTCCGGGTCGGTGTCCACCCGGTAGCCGCGCAGCGCCTCCCCGTCGACGATCACCGGCACGCCGCGCACGACGTCCTCGTCGCGGAGAGCGGCCGCGACCACCGGCATCCCGCCGCGGCGGCTGCGCACACGGCCCGGGAAGGTGTTGCGGAGCACGTCGCCCATGTGGGCCGCGAGGCGGGACTCCAGGGGCCGGCTGCGCTCGGCCGGGATCGGCACGGAGGTGCGGACCGCCTCCCAGAGCACCGGGTACCGCATCCGCGTCACCTGGTCGACCATCCACGGCGGCAGGTGGTCGTTCTCGGCGCGCTCGATCGCGCGCTTCTGCTCGGGGGTCAGCGGGACGTGGTTGACGGGGTCGGCGCGGTTGCGCGGGTTCTTGTAGAACGAGTACGAGAGCGAGATCTCGACGAAGCGGCCGAGCGCCATCGTCTGCGCCGCGGCGAACTCCTCCAGCCTCGGCTGGGGCGCGAACGCGAGGACGGGATCGCCGAAGCGAGCCGCGATCTCGTCCACCCCGGGAGGGGCGGGCATGTCGCGGACGGCTCCCGTCGTGTCCATGCGCATACGTCAAGAGTGGCCTGCCTCCCAGCCGATACCAACTTCTTGACGGAGATCGGCTTTCGGGTCGTCGTCCGTTCACCTGCCCGAAACATGCGGGAGGCAGGAGGGGTGTCTCGGAGGGCGCCTCCGGGGCTCCTCCGGGTGGCGGGCTGCGAAGATGGAGGGATGAGCGCTCTGCACGATCCCGACGTCCGCGGCTTCGCCTCCGACAACTACTCCGGAGTGCACGACGAGGTCCTCGCCGCGATCGCCGCGGCCAACGGAGCGCACCAGATCGCCTACGGCGAGGACGTCTACACCGAGCGTCTGCAGGAGGCGTTCCGCCGCGAGTTCGGCGAGCAGGCCCAGGCCTTCCCCGTCTTCAACGGCACGGGCGCCAACGTCACCGGCCTGCAGTCGATGCTGCCGCGGTGGGGCGCCGTCGTCTCGGCGGGCACCGCGCACATCACCTCCGACGAGGGCGGAGCGCCGGAGAAGGTCGGCGGGATCAAGATCCTCACGGTCCCCACGCCCGACGGCAAGCTGACCCCGGCGCTGGTCGACCAGGAGGCGTGGGGCTTCGGCGACGAGCACCGCGCCCAGCCGCTCGTGGTCTCGATCACCCAGTCCTCCGAGCTCGGCACCGTCTACACCCCCGAGGAGGTGCGCGCGCTCGCTGACCACGCGCACGGCCTCGGCATGCGGCTGCACATGGACGGGGCGCGCATCGCGAACGCCGCGGCCGCCCTCGGCCTGCCCCTGCGCTCCTTCACGACCGACGCGGGCGTCGACGTGCTCTCGTTCGGCGGCACCAAGAACGGCATCCTGCTCGGCGAGGCGATCGTCGTGCTCGACCCCGCGGCCTCGACCGGGCTGACCTTCCTCCGCAAGACCAACATGCAGCTCTCCTCCAAGATGCGCTTCATCTCGGCGCAGCTGCTCGCCCTGCTCGGCGACGGCGGCGAGGAGGAGCCCCTGTGGCTCCGCTCGGCCCGGCACGCGAACGCCATGGCGGCGCGCCTGCGCTCGGGGCTCGAGGAGGCGATCGCCGCCGGCCGGATCACCGGGCTCGAGTTCACGCAGCAGACCCAGGCCAACGCGGTGTTCGCGACGCTGCCGCCCGGAGTCGCGGACCGGCTCCGCACCGCCTACCGCTTCTACGACTGGAACCCGGCGACCGGCGAGGTCCGCTGGGTCTGCTCCTTCGACACGACGGAGGACGACATCGACGCGTTCACGGCCGCGATCGAGCGCGAGCTGGCCGCGTGAGGGCCCGCCTCCCGCGCCTGGCGACAGTCGGCGCCGCGCTCGCCGTTCTCGTCGCGCTGACGGGCTGCACGACGGCCGAGCGCTCGGACGTCGCGGCCACCCCGTCGGCGTCCGAGACCGCCGCTCCGACTCCCTCCGCGACTCCGACGCCCTCGCCCACGGCCTCGACCCGCCTGGGCTGCGACTCCCTCCTCCCCGCCACACGGGCGGCCTCGGCGCTGGGGGTCTCCCGCAGCGCTCTCGAGGGCAGCCGCGAGGTGACGACGCGCTCCTCGGGCGAGTTGATCCGCGAGGCCGCGGAGGAGAACGGCGGAGTGCTCCGCTGCGCCTGGTACGACGAGGACGCCTCGATCACCGCGGCGGCGGTCGACGCCGCCGCCGCGGCGTTCGCCGGCCGTCCGGGCCCGCGCCTCGAGACCGCCGTCGAGGCCTACGGCTCCTGCACCGACGGCAGCTGCGACCTGGACCTGCTCGCCGGCGCCACCTGGGTGACGCTGCAGCTGCGCGGCGCCCCCGCGGCCGTCGACCTCGCCGCGCTGGCGACCGGCACCGTCTCCGCCGCGCTCGGCACCCTCGACGAGCCGGTCACCGCGACGGCGCCCGTCTGCACCGAGGTCCTGACGGCCGAGCAGCTGTCCGGTGCCGCCGGTCTCGCGCAGGCGACCGCGGGGACGGGGACCGGGACGCCGACCACCGCGTCGGCCGCTGCCGCCGCCCGGGCCGGATACGCCTCCTGCAGCTGGAGCGACGCCTCCAGCGCCGCCTACTCGGGCGTGACGGTCGACGCGCTCCCGAACGGCGACGACGGCTGGCGGAACCTCTCGCTGACCTCGGGCCTGGCGATCCCGCTCGAGCCGCTCGACGGCTTCGGCGAGAAGGCCCTCACCGGCTGCGCGGCGGGCGTCTGCGAGATCGACGCGCTGGCCGACGACGTGTGGTGGCGCGTGACCGTCACCGGCGACGCGGCGAAGGCCGAGGCCGTCGCCCGCGCCGTGCTCGCGAACGCCTGACCCGCGGCGCCTCTCTCCTCCTCCACGAGCGGGTCAGCGCCAGTACTCGTACCAGGACGACTCGCGGCAGCCGAGGGACGCGTAGAGGCGGCGGGCGCAGGCGTTCTCGGCGAGCACCTGGAGCCAGAAGCGCGCGACACCCCGGCCGGACGCGTCCTCGAGGAGGGCGCGGATCACGGCGGAGGCGAGCCCGCGGCGCCGGGCGTCCGGCCGGGTCGCCAGGGCGAAGAGGCCGCCCCAGAGCTCGCCGTCCGGCGCCGTGACGACCGCGAGGCGGCCGGTCGCGGCCGGGCCGTCGCCGTCGACGGCGAGAGCGTAGGAGGAGGGGCAGCCCGCGAGGATGCGCTCGGCGACCGCACGCTCCTCCGCTCCACCCCGACCGTCCACCGACCACCAGAGGGCGAGCCAGTCCTCGTCGGGAGCCGGGGCGAGCCGGACGCGAGGCCGCGGCGCGGATATCGGCGGCGCGGGCCTCGACGTCGCGGGCAGGGCGGCGAGCGCCTCCTGCACCGATCCGGTCAGCACGAGCGTCCGGTCGATCGGCGCGGCGCCCCGCTCGGCGAGCAGCCCGGTCAGACCGGCGGGGCTCGGCGGGCCGATCTGCACGAGGGGTGCGATCCCGTGCTCGCGGGCGAACGCCTCCGCCGTGTCGAGGGCCGCCTCCTGGTCGACGACGTCGCCGGACGCGAGCACCGAGTTCGCGCGCTTGGTGACTCCTGCGGAGGCGCGCAGCTCCCACGCGCCGAGGGGGCGCCGCACGAGCGCGGGCCAGGCGTCGGCGGCGAGGCGGTCGAGCAGGCGCGGATCCATCGGCCCACGGTAGCGGGAGCGGCGCCGGAGCCCGGCGGGCACCCCCGGAGACGGCTCAGGCCCGCCGGATCCGCCGCGGACGAGCCGAGCGGGATCCTGCGGGCCGGAGGCCGTGGAGGGACGAGCCCTACATGTTGATCATGTGCCCCTTGAGGCCGTGGAAGCCCTCCTGCAGCGCCTCCGACAGCGTCGGGTGGGTGTGCACGTTGCGGGCCAGCTCGGTCGCGGTGAGGTCCCACTTCTGGGCGAGCGTGAGCTCGGGGAGCAGCTCCGAGACGTCCGGGCCGATCATGTGGGCGCCGAGGAGCTCGCCGTACTTCTTGCTCGCGACGAGCTTCACGAAGCCGGTGGGCTCGCCGAGGCCGTGGGCCTTGCCGTTCGCCATGAAGGGGAAGGTCGAGACGGTGATCTCGTGTCCCTCGTCCGTCGCCTGCTTCTCGGTGAGGCCGAAGGAGGCGATCTGCGGCTGGCAGAACGTCGCGCGCGGCATCATCCGGTAGTCGCCCAGGGTCTGGGTCTCGGCGCCGGCGAGGGTCTCGGCGGCGACGACGCCCTGCGCCTCCGCGACGTGCGCGAGCTGGAGCTTCGCGGTGACGTCGCCGATGGCGTAGATGTGCGGCACGTTGGTGCGCATGTGGTCGTCGATCGCGATCGCGCCGCGCTCGGTGAGCTCGACGCCCGTCTTCTCGAGGCCGAAGCCCTCGGTGCGGGGGACCCAGCCGATCGACATGAGCACCTTGTCGACCTCGAGGGTCGACTGCGTGCCGTCCTTCGCGGTGTAGGTGACCGTGACGTAGCCGTCCTTGTCGACGACCGACTCGACCTTGGTCGAGGTCAGGATCTCGACGCCGAGCTTCTTGTACTGCTTCTGGATCTCCTTGGAGACGTCCGGGTCCTCGTTGGGGAGGGCGCGGTCCATGAACTCGATGATCGTCACGTCGACGCCGTAGTTCTTGAGGACGTAGGCGAACTCCATGCCGATCGCGCCCGCGCCCACGATGGCCATCGTGTCGGGGAGCTCGCGGGTCATGATCTGGGTCTCGTAGGTGACGACGTTCTCGGAGAGCTCGACGCCGGGGAGGAGGCGGACGCTCGCGCCGGTCGCGATGATCGCGTCGTCGAAGGTCAGCGACTCCGTGCCGCCCTTGCTCAGCTGCACGTCGAGGCCCTGCGGGCCGGTGAAGGAGCCGACGCCGTCGAACTCGGCGATCTTGTTCTTCTTCATCAGGAAGTGGACGCCCTTGGTGCGGCCGTCCGCGACCGAGCGGCTGCGGTCGAACGCCGCGCCGAAGTCGAACGAGACGTCGCCCGAGATGCCGAACTGCTTCGCCTGGGTGTGGAAGAGGTGGGCGAGCTCCGCGTTGCGCAGCAGCGCCTTGGACGGGATGCAGCCGACGTTGAGGCAGACACCGCCCCAGTACTGCTTCTCGACGACGGCGACGGACTTGCCGAGCTGGGCGGCGCGGATCGCGGCCACGTATCCGCCGGGGCCTGCCCCCAGGACGACGACGTCGAAGTGCTGGGCCATGGATGATCCTCCAGAGTCGTGGATGGTGGTGCGCGGGGTGACCACGCCGTCTCCCACCGTACCGTTCCGGGGCTCGGAGGCGGCCCGCTCCTCCGTGGGCGAACGCGCGCACGGGCGCCTGCCGTGCACGCGCGGGAATGCCCGCGGGGCGGGGACGGTTGGGCTCCACGGGCGACGGAGCCCCTCCCCCAGTCCCCCGCACGGAAGAAGCCCCGCGATGTCCGCCACCGCCTCCCGCACCGCCAGCACCAGCGCCCCGATCCTCGACGTCCTCGCGGAGCGCTGGAGCCCCCGCTCCTACGACGCGTCCGCGACCGTCTCCGACGAGACCCTCGCGTCCCTCCTCGAGGCCGCGCGCTGGTCCCCGTCCGCCAGCAACTCGCAGCCGTGGCGCTTCATCGTCGCCCGCCGCGGAACCGACGAGTTCGACCGCATCGTCGCGACGCTCGCCGGCTTCAACGGCGCCTGGGCCGGCTCCGCCGCCGTCCTGGTCGTCGCGCTCGCCGAGACCGTCGACTCCGAGGGGAAGCCGCGCCCCTGGGCCGTCTACGACCTCGGCCAGTCGATCGCCCACCTCAGCGTCCAGGCGCACCACGAGGGCCTGCACGTGCACCAGATGGCCGGCTTCGACAAGGACGCCGTCCGCGCCGCGTTCGGCGTCGACGAGCGCTTCGACCCGGTGACGATCGCCGCGGTGGGAGTCGCGGCCGACGCCGACGCGCTGGCGAACGAGACCCTCCGCGAGCGCGAGACCGCGCCGCGCACCCGCCTGCCCCTCGAGGAGCTCGTGCTCGTCCAGGCGTAGCCCTCCGGCGGAAGGCCTCCCCCGTCCGCGGACCGGGGAGGCCTTCCGCGTCCCACCCCCTGTGTTACTCCCCGTGTCGGTCCCCGCTGTGCCGCCGGGAGCCTCTCCGTACGATCGGACGATCCGCCCGCCCGTCCCGCTGCCCGGAGAGACATGCCCGCCACCCCCGCCGCCCGCACGAGCCTGGCCTTCGACGCCGAGCTCGGCCAGTCGGCGTTCCCCGTGCGCTTCGAGAGGGTCGGCCGCACCTTCGCGCCCGGGTCCCCCGTACTGACGGACGTGACGCTCGAGGCCGCCGCGGGCGAGGTCATCGCGATCCTCGGCCCGAGCGGCTGCGGCAAGTCGACGCTGCTGCGCATCGCGGCGGGCCTGGACACCGCCTCCGAGGGGTCCGTCCTCATCGACGGCGCCCCCGTCTCCGGCATCGACCCGCGCTGCGCGGTGGCGTTCCAGGAGCCGCGGCTGCTGCCCTGGCGGAGCATCGCCGACAACGTCGCGCTCGGCCTGCCGCGCGGCACCCCGCGCCCGGCCGCCCGCGCCGCCGTCGACGAGCTGCTCTCGCTGGTCGGCCTCACCGCGCACGCCCGCTCGCGGCCCCGCGAGGTGTCCGGAGGGATGGCCCAGCGCGCCTCCCTCGCCCGCGCCCTCGCCCGGAACCCCGGCGTGCTCCTCCTGGACGAGCCCTTCGGGGCGCTCGACGCGCTGACCCGCCTGCGGATGCAGGACCTGCTGCTCGACGTGCACGCGGCGGCTCCGGCGACGATCCTGCTCGTCACCCACGACGTCGACGAGGCCCTCCAGCTGGCCGACCGCATCGTGCTCCTCGGGCGCGACGAGCCTGGAGGCGTCTCGCGCATCCAGCGGATCGTCGCCGTCCCCGGAGCGCGGCCGCGCGACCGCGGCTCGGCGGAGCTCGCCGAGCACCGGGCCGAGCTCCTCGCGGGGCTGGGCATCGAGCGGCACTGACCTCGGGCGGATCGACCCGCATCCCTCCAGCCGGGCGGCACGGTCCGGGCGGCACGACCTCCCTCCCCAGCCGCCTCCTCCTCCCGCTCTCCACCGCACGAGCACCTCCCCGCACCGCCCCTCCCCTGCAGCGTCCACACTCGCTGTCACCGCATCCCCGAAGCCGAGGCCCCCATGTCGTTCACCAGCTCCCCGCTCACCCGCCGCACCGCTCTCGCCGGTCTGCTCACCGCCGCCGCCGTCCCGCTCCTCGCGGGCTGCGTGCAGGGCGAGGGCGGAGGAGGAGCGGCGGCCGCGACCGCCGACGCCGCCTCCGGAGGAACTCAGGGCGGCACGCTCACGCTCGACTTCGCGACGTACAACCCGCTGAGCCTGGTCATCAAGGAGAAGGGCTGGCTCGAGGCCGCCCTCGCCGAGCAGCAGGTCACCGTCGCCTGGGTGCAGTCGGCCGGCTCCAACAAGGCCAACGAGGCCCTGCGCGCCGGAGCGATCGACGTCGGCTCCACCGCCGGCTCGGCCGCACTGCTCGCCCGCTCGAACGGCTCGCCGATCAGGACGATCGACATCTTCTCGCAGCCGGAGTGGTCGGCCCTCGTCGTCCCCGCCGGCTCGGCGATCACGTCGGTCGAGCAGCTCAAGGGCAAGCAGATCGCGGCCACCAAGGGCACCGACCCGTACTTCTTCCTGGTGCAGGCGCTCGAGGCCGCCGGCCTGGGCATCGGCGACGTGACGGTGCAGAACCTGCAGCACGCCGACGGCTGGGCGGCGCTGCAGAACGGCTCCGTCGACGCCTGGGCGGGCCTGGACCCGATCATGGCCGGCGCCGAGGCGGCCGGGGCGACCCTGCTCTACCGCAACGTCGACTTCAACTCCTACGGCCTGCTCAACGCGACCGAGAGCTTCCTCGCCGAGAAGCCGGACCTCGCGCAGACCGTCGTGAACGCGTACGAGCACGCCCGCGCCTGGGCGCTCGAGAACCAGGACGAGACGGCGAGCATCCTCGCCTCCGTCGCCGGCCTCGACGTGGCGGTGGCGACGACGGTCATCACCGAGCGCAGCAACCTCGACGTCGACAACGTCCCCGGCTCCGCGCAGACCGACGTGCTCGCCGTGATCGGCCCGATCTTCGTCGAGAACGGCGACGTCGCCTCGCAGCAGCAGGTCGACGACGCGCTCGACTCGCTGCTCGACGACACCTACGCCTCGGCGGCCGACCCGAGCGCCATCGGCGCCTGAGGGTCCGGCCCTCCGCCCCCGACCCCGTGATCCGAGGAGACCGACGATGACGATCCGCGACGACGACACCGCGACCGACGCCGATGTGCTGCGGCGGAGCGCGCTGTCCGCGCCGATGCCGGGTGAGCCCGGACTCGTGACGGCGGGCCCGTCGGTCGCGGCCTCCCAGCGCCGCCTCCGCGAGGACCGCTCCCACCCGCTCACCACGCGACGGTGGTTCGTGGTCGCGGGAGGCGCGATCCTGCCCGTGCTGCTGCTCGCCGCCTGGCAGATCGCGACGACGACCGGGATGGTCTCGGTGGCGGTCTTCCCCTCGCCCGCGATGGTCTGGGCGGCCGGCGTCGACCTCGCCCAGCGCGGCGACCTCGGCCAGGACGTCGCCATCTCGACGCAGCGCGTGCTCATCGGGTTCGCGCTCGGCTCGGCGCTCGGGCTCGTGGTCGGCGCGCTCTTCGGGCTCTCCCGCGTCTGGGAGGTCGTCCTCGGACCGACGCTCGGCGCGATCCGGGCGGTCCCGTCGCTGGCCTGGGTCCCGCTGCTGCTGCTCTGGATGGGCATCGGCGAGGAGTCGAAGATCACCCTGATCACGATCGGCGCGTTCTTCCCCGTCTTCACCACGGTGGCCACGGCGCTCGGCCACGTCGACCGGCACCTCGTCGAGGCCGGCCGCGCCTTCGGCCTCTCGGGCGTCCGGCTCTTCACGACGGTGCAGCTGCCCGCGGTGATCCCGTCCGTGATCTCCGGGCTGCGCCTCGCGCTCGCCCAGTCGTGGCTGTTCCTGGTCGCCTCCGAGCTCATCGCCTCCTCGATGGGCCTGGGCTTCCGCCTCATCGACAGCCAGAACAACGGCCGGATCGACCGGGTGTTCCTGGCGATCGTCCTGCTGGCCGTGCTGGGCAAGCTCACCGATGCCGTCGTCGGCGTGTTCCAGCGCTACGCCGTGAGGAAGTGGGCGTGAGCGCCGGGGAGGGAGCTCCGAGCGTGAGCGGGACGATCGCCAACCTGCTCGACGAGCACCGCCGGTTCCCCCCGCCCGCGGCCTTCGCCGCCCAGGCGAACGCGGGCGAGGAGGAGTACTCGCGAGCCGCCGCCGATCCGGTCGCGTTCTGGGAGGAGGCGGCCCGCCGCCTCGAGTGGGCGGAGCCGTGGCACACCGCCCACAGCTGGGAGCCTGCCGCTCCGCTGCCCGACGGCTCGCTCTCGGTGCCGCGCACGACCTGGTTCGAGGGTGGACGGCTGAACGTGGCCGTCAATTGCGTCGACCGCCACGTGGACGCGGGACGCGGCGCGAAGACCGCCCTCCACTTCGAGGGCGAGCGCGGCGACCGGCGGTCGATCACCTACGCCGAGCTCCAGCGCGAGGTCTCCCGCGCCGCGAACGCGCTGATTGCGCTCGGGATCGGGAAGGGCGACCGCGTCGTCGTCTATCTCCCGGTGATCCCCGAGACCATCGTCATCACGCTCGCGATCGCGCGGATCGGAGCGATCCACTCGCTCGTCTTCGGCGGCTTCTCCGCCGAGGCGGTGCGGTTCCGCGTGGAGGACACCGGCGCGAAGCTCCTGGTCACCACGGACGGGCAGTTCCGGCGCGGAGCGGCGGTGCCGGTCAAGGCGAGCGCCGACCGGGCGGTCGAGGGCGTCGCGTCGATCGAGCACGTCCTCGTCGTCCGCCGCACCGATGAGACCGACGTCCCGTGGACCCCGGGCCGCGACGTCTGGTGGCACGAGCTGGTCGACGCGCAGAGCGACGTCCACGAGGCCGAGGCCTTCGACTCCGAGACGCCGCTGTTCATCATCTACACCTCCGGCACGACCGGGAAGCCCAAGGGGCTGGTGCACACCAGCGGCGGCTACCTCACGCAGGCCTCGTGGACGCACTGGGCGGTGTTCGACGCGAAGCCGGACGACGTGCACTGGTGCACCGCCGACCTCGCCTGGGTCACCGCGCATACCTACGAGATCTACGGACCGCTCTCGAACGGGCTCACCCAGGTGATCTACGAGGGCACCCCGAGCACCCCGCACACGGCCCGGCACTTCGAGATCATCGAGCGGTACGGGGTGACCGTCTACTACACGGCGCCGACGCTGATCCGGACGCTGATGACCTGGTTCCCCGAGGGCGTGCCCGCCCGGTACGACCTGTCGAGCCTGCGCCTGCTCGGCACCGTCGGCGAGTCCATCAACCCCGAGGCCTGGGTCTGGTTCCACGAGGCGATCGGCGGCGGACGCTGCCCGATCGTCGACACCTGGTGGCAGTCCGAGACCGGCGCCGCGGTGATGTGCCCGCTGCCGGGCGTCTCGACCCTCAAGCCGGGCTCGTCTCTCGGAGCCCTGCCCGGGCTCGGCGTCCTCGTGGTGGACGAGCACGGCGAGCGGGTGCCGAACGGCTCCGGCGGCTACCTCGTGGTCGACCGGACCGGGCCGGCGCTCGCCCGCACCGTGTGGGGCGACCCGGAGCGGTACCGCGACTCCTACTGGGCCCGCTACGCGTCCCAGGGGTGGTTCTTCTCCGGGGACGGCGCGAAGTACGACGCCGACGGCGACGTCTGGGTGCTCGGCCGCGTCGACGACGTCATCAACGTCTCCGGGCACCGCCTGTCCACGATCGAGATCGAGTCGGCACTCGTCGCCCATCCGGCCGTCGGCGAGGCCGGAGTCGTCGGAGTCGCCGACGCGACGACCGGCCAGGCCATCGCGGCGTTCGTCATCCCCACCGACGAGGCCGTCGACCGCGCCGAGGAGGACCCGGCCTACTGGGCCGCGCTCGGCACGACGCTCTCGGCGCTCCTGCGCGACCACGTGGCGGTCGCGATCGGTCCGATCGCCAAGCCGCGCGACGTGGTGGTGGTGCCGGATCTGCCCAAGACCCGCTCCGGCAAGATCATGCGGCGGCTGCTCGGCGACATCCGCGACGGCCGCCCGCTCGGAGACGTGACGAGCCTCCAGGACGACACCGTCCCGGCGCGCATCGCCCGCATCGTCGCCGAGCGCGGGTAGGCGCCGCGCCAGTCGGACGCGGCGGGCGGACCCTGTTTCGGGGAGGCGTCGGGAGCCTGCGCGTCCGCGGCGAGGAGGGGCCGCCGGGGAGCATCCGGAGTAGCGTGAAGCCGTGCGCGACGTCCAACAGCAGATCATCTCCGAGCTCCACGTCTCCCCCGCCGTCGATCCGGCCGTCGAGGTCGAACGGCGCAGCGGATTCCTCGCCGACTACCTCCGCAGCACCGGCGCGAAGGGCCTCGTCCTCGGCATCAGCGGCGGCCAGGACTCGAGCCTCGCCGGGCGCCTCTGCCAGCTCGCGGTCGAGCAGGTCCGCGCGGGCGGCGGCGACGCCTCCTTCATCGCGGTCCGCCTGCCGTACAAGGTGCAGGCCGACGAGGAGGACGCCCAGCTCGCCCTCACGTTCATCCGCCCGGACCGCCAGGTCGTCTTCGACATCCACCAGGGCGTCGACGGCGTGGCCGCAGCATTCGGCGACGCGGTCGACGAGCCGATCAGCGATTTCGTGAAGGGCAACGTGAAGGCGCGGATGCGGATGATCGCGCAGTACGCGATCGCCGGCCAGGCCGGGATGCTCGTCGTCGGGACCGACCACGCGGCCGAGGCGGTCACCGGCTTCTTCACGAAGTACGGCGACGGCGGCGCCGACGTCCTCCCGCTCACCGGCCTCACCAAGCGGCAGGGGCGCTCGCTCCTCGAGCACCTGGACGCACCGGCCCGGCTCTACGAGAAGGCGCCGACCGCGGACCTGCTCGACGACAACCCCGGCCAGACCGACGAGACGAACCTCGGGCTCACCTACGCCGACCTCGACACGTACCTCGAGGGCGGCGAGGTCGACCAGGCCGTCGCCGAGGCCATCGAGGCGCGGTACGCCGCGACCGAGCACAAGCGCCAGGTGCCGCTGTCGATGTTCGACGACTGGTGGCGCTGAGCCGCCGCTGACCGCTTCCAGCGGCCGGCAGCTCAGGACCGCACGGGGCCCCGCTGAGGCGGGGCTCCCGTGCGTCCGGCGCGGAACCGATGCGAGGACCGGACCCGCCGCGGTATCAGGAGTCGGCGCGGGCGTTGTAGACGAGCACCTCGCCGGAGTCGACGGAGGCGCGGTAGGCGCGGAACACGTCGAGGGCCTCGTCGCGGAGCACGCCGTCGACGACCTCGATGCCGCGGGCCTCGAACTGCGCGGCCCAGTCCTCGCGCATCGGCCCCTCGTCGAAGGTGCTGATCTCCTCGAGCTCGGGGCCGGAGCCCGCGACGACCAGGCGGCGCACCCCCGACCACATCGTCGCTCCGTAGCACTGCACGCACGGGCGCCAGTTGACGACCAGGTCGTGCGCGGGGAGGCCCTCGCCGCCGAGGTCCCACGTGCCGAGCGCGGTCTGCGCGAGACCGAGCGCCGTCACCTCGGCGTGGCCGGACGAGACCCCGCTGCCGAGGACGACGTTCACTCCGACCGAGACGAGACGACCGGAGTCGCGCTCGACGACGATCGCCGCGAACGGGCCGCCGTTCCCCTCGCGGAAGTTGCGGTCGGCGAGCGCGTGCACGAGGGCCATCCGGTCCTCGAGGCTCGGGAGGACCTCGGGGACGTCGCGGAGGGCGTCACCGATCCAGGCGGGCAGGGCGATCTCGTAGCGGGTGGCGAGGCGGTCGATGTCCATGGGTCCTCCGGGAGACGGGGCGGGGCGGGGCGGCGGGCGGAGACGGATGCGCGGCAGGCACGGCACGGGTGACGCGCGGGCGGCGGCCGTCGCCCCTCAGCCTCGCAGTGCCGAGCGCCGGAGACGGAATCGGCCCGGCGCGTCGACGCGGAGGTCAGGCGACGAGGGCCTCGCCGAGCGCCGCGGCCTGCGCCGCCCAGAAGCGCTTCGCCACACCGGTCCGGCGGAACAGGGCGTCGAAGCCGTGGAAGGCGCCCTCCACGATCTCGAGCCCGCACGGCACTCCGGCCGCGCGCAGGCGCTCGGCGTAGCGGACGTCCTCGTCGTGGAAGAGGTCGAGGCCGCCGACGCCGATCCAGGCCGGCGGGAGGCCCGTGAGGTCGTCGCGGCGGGCGGGGGCGGCGTAGGCCGTGACGCCGGGGCCGCCGGGCTCGCCTGCGAGGTAGGCGGTCCAGCCGAAGCGGTTGCTGCCCGGGGTCCAGACGCGGACTCCGCGCGGAGGAGGACCGGGCCGGGTGACGGTGCGGTCGTCGAGCATCGGGTAGACGAGCAGCTGGAACGCGGGCTGCGCTCCTCCGCGGTCGTGGGCGAGGAGGGTCGCACCCGCGGCGATGCCGCCGCCCGCGCTCGCGCCTCCGACGGCGATGCGCGCCGGGTCGACGCCGCGCTCCTGCGCGTGCTCGACGAGCCAGTCGAACGCGGCCAGCACGTCCTCGACGGCAGCCGGGGCCGGATGCGCGGGCGCGAGGCGGTAGTCGACGGAGACGACCGTGATGCCCAGGGTGCGGGCGAAGTCGATGCAGGACGCCTCGTCCTGGAGGTGGCTGCCGAGCACCATGCCGCCGCCGTGCACCCAGAGGAGCGCGGGAGCGGTACCGCGGAGGATGCGCGGCCGGTAGCTGCGGGCCCGGACGGGAGCGGCTCCGGCGACGGGGATCTCGACGTCGTCGACCACGATGTCGGGCGGGGCCTCGCCTCCCTCGGCGGCGCGTCGCGTGGCGAGGCGCAGCAGTCGCGGGCCGAGGACGATCGGCGGGAGGAAGCGGCCGAGCGCGAGGTCGGGGTGGAAGAGGGGCGCCGTCGCGGCGGTGCGGGCTGACGCGGTCATGCGCGGGAGGCTACTCCTCGCGGCCGTGCCGGCGCCCCTCCGCGGGATTACGGACGCACGAGGGTCTTGATCGCGCGGCGCTCGTCCATGGCGGCGTACGCCTCGGCGATCTCCTCGAGGGGCAGCTCGAGGTCGAAGACCAGACCGGGCTCGATCGCGCCGCTGAGCACGTCCGGCAGCAGCTCGGCCATGTAGCCGCGGACCGGCGCGACTCCGCCGTTGACGCCCACGTTCGAGCCGAACATCTGGCGGACGGGCAGCTCGGGGCCTCCGTTGGGGACGCCGACGTAGCCGACCATGCCGCCGGGGCGGGCGGAGTCGAGGGCCTGCTGCATCGACTCCTTGGTGCCGACGCACTCGAGCACGCAGTCGGCGCCGATCCCGCCGGTCAGCTCGCGGACGCGCGCGACGCCCTCGTCGCCGCGGGTCTCGACGATGTGGGTCGCCCCGAAGCGTCGGGCGAGGTTCTGCCGCGACTCGTGCCGCGACATCGCGATGATCGTGGTCGCGCCGAGGCGCTTGGCCGCCAGGACGGCGCAGAGGCCGACCGCGCCGTCGCCGACGACCGCGACGGTCGAGCCAGCGGTGACGCCGGCCGAGACCGCGGCGTGGTGGCCGGTCCCCATCACGTCGGCGAGGGTGAGCAGGCTGGGGATGAGCGCCGGGTCCGGATCGATGCCCACGCGGAAGAGCGTGCCGTCGGCGAGGGGCACGCGCACCTTCTCGCCCTGGGCGCCGTCCGCGAAGCCCTCCTCGCGGACCTCGGCGCCCCACCAGCCGCCGGTGAGGCACGAGGTGGAGACGCCGTTGGCGCAGTTCGCGCAGGTGCCGTCGCAGACGTAGAACGGGGCGATCACGAAGTCGCCGACCGCGACGTCGTGCACGTCGTCGCCGATCTCCTCGACGACGCCGACGAACTCGTGGCCGATGCGGTGCGCCTCCTTGGTGGGCGTGACGCCGCGGTAGGGCCAGAGGTCCGAGCCGCAGACGCAGGCCGCGGTGACGCGGACGATCGCGTCGCGCCCCGTCGAGAGCTGCGGGTCGGGGACCTCCTCGAGTCGGATGTCGCGCTCGCCGTGGATGAGTGTTGCTCGCATGGGTGCTCCTGGTCGGGAGGGGGATGGGGTCGGCGTCCACGGTACGCCCGCGACCGGCCGCGGGCGCCGGAGAGGCGGGGGCTTGCACGAACGCGCGCCGACGCGGCCCAGGTGGAGAGCCGGGGCGCGGCCGGGGGCGGTCCGGCGCCGGGCGGGAGGCGTCCTGCCGGAACGGAGGGGCCCCGCAGCAGCCCTGCGCCGCGTCACGGCTGCGCCTCCGCCCAGCCGTCGCGCCCGATCACGACGTGCGCGAGGAACCGCAGGCCGCACGCCTCTGCCCCGTCGGCGATCGCCCGCGTCGCCGCACGGTCGGAGGGGAGCACCACGGCCTCGCCCGCGTGGCTGTGCGCCAGGCCGATGCCCGCCGCGCCGCGCGCCAGCACCTCGGCGAGCACGGCGGCGACGGGGATCTCGGCGTGCGCCGGGGCTCCGTCGGCCAGCGTGAGGACGTCGCGGACGGCTCCGGACTCGGCGAGCGCCACCGCCAGCACGGTCTCGACCGGCCGGGCGGCCAGCAGCGGAGCGACGAGCCCGGCCAGGCCGGCGGCGTCGGTCACGCGGGCGGCGCGCGAGGCGCGGTTCATCCTCCGCCGCAGCTCGAAGGAGGCGACCAGGCGGCAGGCGGCGACCTCGCCGACTCCGCGGTGCCGCATCAGATCGGCCACCCCGGCCCGGGCGACGGCGTCGATGCCGCCGAAGCGCGCGAGGAGGCGCTGCGCGACGACGGTCGCGTTGGCGCCGCGGACGCCGGCCCCGATGAGCACGGCGAGGGTCTCGGCGTCGGTGAGCGCCTCCGGTCCGTAGGCGCGGAGGCGCTCCCTCGGCCTCTCCTCGGGAGGGAGGTCGGCCATCCGGGGGCCGGGCGTTTCAAAGGACATGCCGCCGACGCTACGGAGCCCGCCGGACGGGCGCGCCGCGGATCCCGCGGCTGTGGACGACTCCCGCCCTCGCGCGCCCTGTGGAGGGAACTTCCGTCGCCACCCGCGCGCTCCTCTCCCCTGCGAGTACGCAGAAGTCGGACTCGCGACAGGGGTCGAGCACCCCGGTCAGTCCGACGCGGGCATCCCCGCCGTCACCGACAGGCTCTCGCCGTCCGGCGCCACGTCCACCAGCACCACGTCCCCGTCGCGCACCGTGCCGCCGAGCAGCGCCGTCGCCAGCTGGTCGTCGATCGCCCGCTGCATCAGCCGGCGCAGCGGCCGCGCGCCGTACTGCGGGTCGTAGCCGCGCTCGGCCAGCCACCCGCGGGCCGCGGGCGTCACCGCCAGGTCGAGCCGTCGCTCCGAGAGCCTCCTCGACAGCCGGTCGACGTACAGCGACACGATCTCGCCGAGCTCGGTGCGGTCGAGCGCGTCGAAGATCACGATGTCGTCGAGCCGGTTCACGAACTCGGGCTTGAAGGCCTGGCGCACCATCTGCTGGACCGCCTCCTCCTTCTGCGGCCGCGACAGCGCCGGGTCCACGAGGAACTGCGACCCCAGGTTGGAGGTGAGGATGAGGATCGTGTTGCGGAAGTCGACCGTCCGCCCCTGGCCGTCGGTGAGCCGGCCGTCGTCGAGCACCTGCAGCAGGACATCGAACACCTCGGGGTGCGCCTTCTCGATCTCGTCGAGGAGCACCACCGAGTACGGGCGGCGGCGGACCGCCTCCGTGAGCTGGCCGCCCTGCTCGTAGCCGATGTAGCCGGGAGGGGCGCCGACCAGCCGCGAGACGGCGAACTTCTCGCCGTACTCCGACATGTCGATGCGGACCATCGCCTTCTCGTCGTCGAAGAGGTGGTCGGCGAGTGCCTTCGCCAGCTCGGTCTTGCCGACGCCGGTCGGCCCGAGGAAGAGGAAGGAGCCGGTCGGCCGGTCGGGGTCGGAGATGCCCGCGCGGGTGCGGCGCACCGCGTCCGCGACGGCCGACACCGCCTCGTCCTGGCCGATCAGTCGGCGGTGCAGCTCGGTCTCGAGGTGCAGCAGCTTCTCGGTCTCGCCCTGCAGGAGACGCCCGACGGGGATCCCCGTCCAGGCGGCGATCACCGCGGCGATGTCGTCGGCCGTCACCTGCTCGTTGACCATGCGGCCCTCGGCCGGCTCCTCCTCCGCCTCGGCGGCCGCGAGCTCGCGCTCGATCACCGGGATGTCGCCGTAGAGCAGCTTCGACGCGCGCTCGAGCTTCCCCTCGCGCTGCGCGCGCTCGGCGGCGATCCGCAGGGCGTCGAGCCGGTTCTTGAGCTCGCCGACGCGGTTGAGGGAGGCGCGCTCGCGCTCCCAGCGCTCCTGCAGCTCCTCGAGCTGGGCGCCGCGGCGGGCCAGGTCCTCGCGCAGCTTCTCCAGCCGCGCCTTCGAGGCCTCGTCCTTCTCCTTCTTCAGCGCCAGCTCCTCGAGCCTCAGCCGGTCCACGGAACGGCGCAGCTCGTCGATCTCGACGGGAGCGGAGTCGATCTCCATGCGCAGCCGCGACGCGGCCTCGTCGATCAGGTCGATCGCCTTGTCCGGCAGCTGGCGGGAGGTGATGTAGCGGTTCGAGAGCGACGCGGCGGCGACCAGGGCGGAGTCGGCGATCGCCACCTTGTGGTGCGCCTCGTAGCGCTCCTTCAGCCCGCGGAGGATCGCCACGGTGTCCTCGACGGTCGGCTCGCCGACGAAGACCTGCTGGAAGCGGCGCTCGAGAGCGGCGTCCTTCTCGATGTACTGGCGGTACTCGTCGAGCGTCGTCGCGCCGATCATCCGCAGCTCGCCGCGCGCCAGCATGGGCTTGAGCATGTTCGCGGCCGCCACCGATCCCTCGCCGCCGCCCGCGCCCATCAGCGTGTGCAGCTCGTCGATGAAGGTGATGATCCGGCCGTCGGACTCCTCGATCTCCTGGAGCACGGCCTTCAGCCGCTCCTCGAACTCGCCGCGGTACTTCGCTCCGGCGATCAGGGCCGAGAGGTCGAGGCTGACGAGCTGCTTGCCCTTGAGGCTCTCGGCGACGTCGCCCGCGACGATCCGCTGGGCGAGCCCCTCGACGACGGCGGTCTTGCCGACGCCGGGCTCGCCGATGAGGACGGGGTTGTTCTTGGTGCGGCGCGTGAGCACCTGGCTGACGCGCCGGATCTCGGCGTCCCTCCCGATCACCGGGTCGAGCTTGCCGCTCGCCGCGATGGCGGTCAGGTTGACGCCGTACTGCTCGAGTGCGGACTTCTCGTCCTGCTGGGGCATCCGACCGGCCTGCATGATGGTGGTCTCCTCCGTGGCTCGAAAGTTGAGTTCGACGGACTCAACTTTACTCCCGCGACGGCTCCGGCGGTCAGGCCGTCAGAAGATCGCTGTCGCGACCCTGGAGCGCCTCGAGCGCGTTCCGGAGGATCGAGCGCAGCCGGAACTCGTCGATCCCGGTCAGCGCCGAGATCTCGGCCTGCGAGAAGCCGCCGGCCGCAGCCAGCAGCAGGAGCTCGCGGTCCGGGCAGTCGAGGGCGAGCAGGCCGCTGCCGAGCGGACGCCGGGCGAGCTCGTGCGCGGACCCGAGGGTCTCGCAGAGGACCTCGAGCACCCAGAGCACGGGCTCCGGCGAGCGGGCGCCCTCGCGGGAGCGGCGCCAGACGGCGGTGAAGACGTCGGTGCAGAGCCGGTCGCGTCCGGCCGGGTCGGCCTGGACCGTGCCGACGCACGCCGAGACGAGGCCGCCGAAGCGGTCGACGAGCTCTCCCAGAGCGGAGGCGTCCCCCGTGGCGGAGCGGGTCAGCAGACGGGCGGCGTCCTGCGTCAGCGGCGGACGCACCCGTCCACCGGTCGCGTCCTCGCCTCCAGCAATCACGGGCCCCAGCGTGTCACCGACTCCGTGACGGCGGGACCAGTTGCGCGGAAGGGGGGTGACAGGTATAGAGCGGATCCGCTATCCGACATCAGAGGCGCGGCCAGCGCGCGCGGGCGAAGCAGAAGAGCCCGTAGGCGATGAGCCCGACCGCGACGAAGCCGAGGAGGAGCACGCCCGCCGGCAGCTCCACGAGCGACTTCAGCGCCTCGTCGAGCCCGCCCGCCTGCTCCGGATCGTGAGTGACGGCGGCGACGATCAGCAGCACGCCGAGAGCGCCGAGGACCACGCCCTTGGCGACGTAGCCGGCGACGCCGAGCACGGTGACGACGGTGCCCGCCGTGCCGCCCGGCTCCGCGACGTTCTCGAGGAACTTCCTACTCGCTCCGCGGTACACGAAGACGCCGCCGACCGCGAGGACGGCCAGTCCCGCGATCACGAGCAGCACGACTCCGCCCGGCGCCGAGAGCACCTGCGCGCTCGCGCTCTCGGACGACTCGGACGAGCTCGACCCGCCGCCCGTCGCGAACTTCAGCGCCGTCACGCCGAGGGCGCCGTAGACGACGGCCTTGCCCGCCTCCTTGAGCCGGCTGCCCCAGGTCTTCAGGGCGCTCTCGCGCGGGCGGACGAGGAACGCCTCGAGCAGCCCCCACAGCGCCAGGCCGAAGAGGCCGACCGTGCAGATCCACAGGATCACCAGACCGCCGGGCTGCGCCGCGAGGGCGCCGAGAGCACCGCTCTGGTCGGCCTCGCCTCCGCCGCCGCGGGCCACGCCGAGCGCGATCACTCCGATCAGGAGGTGGACGAGGCCGTTCGCCGCGAAGCCGCCGCGGGCGAGGGTCCGCACCGCCCGCGAGTCCTGGATGTCGTCGGCGGTGCGCTGGGCGTCGGCGGTGCTCGGAGTGTTCACAGGGTGGACGCTACGCGTTTCCACACCCCCGCGCCCGGCGCTCCGCCGTTCGGAGGTGCTCCCGGAGCCGGTTCTCCACACCTTTCCACAGGGTTGTCCACAGCTGTGGAATCGCTGGAGGGACGAGTGGATCACACGTCGACGGCGCGGACGAGTCCGTCCTGCACGCCTCCCAGCCAGTCGTAGACGCTGCGGATCGCGGCCGCGCTCCCCTCCTCCGGGACGACGTCGTCGGTGTCGTCGATGCCGAGCCGCACGGCCAGAGCGAGCCGCATGTCGGTCAGTGCGCGGAGCCAGGCGATCGCCTGCGGCTCCTCGAGACGGACCGCGACCTCGCCCAGCCCCTCGAAGATCCGGCCGTGACTCGTGCCGTCGCCGGCGTCGAGGGCCGCCGTGACGGCGCGGGCGTCGTCCATCTTGCGGGCGGCGAGGTCCGGAGCGGTGAAGCGGCGGAACTCGTCGGCCGCCTCGGCGTCGTCGCGGTAGGCGTCGGGCAGGAGGCGGGCGAGCGCCGGATCGGAGCGGGCCTCCTCCGAGGACGCCCCGCGATCGAGCAGCTCGAGCATCTCGCCGGCCAGGTGGCGGAGGATCCCGGCCTCCTCGCGGTCGAAGCGGGCGACGGCCGCTCCGGAGGAGTCGCGGCGGAACGCGCGCATCAGCCGAGTCCTCGGATGCCGCGAGCGGGGTGCTCTCCGGTCTCGGCGGCCGCGGGACGCAGCGGGGCGCTCACGCGTCGGCCTTCTGCAGCGTCGCCCACAGGCCGTAGCCGTGCATCGCCTCCACGTGCCGCTCCATCTCCTCGCGGTTGCCGGTCGCGACGACCGCGCGCCCCTCTGTGTGCACCTGCAGCATCAGCCGCTCCGCCTCGGCCCGGCCGAAGCCGAAGTAGCTGCGGAAGACGTACGAGACGTACGACATCAGGTTGACCGGATCGTCCCAGACCAGCACGATCCACGGGACCTCGGCCGCCGAGCGGGTCGCCAGGCGCTCGTCCGCGCGCTCGATCGTGTCCGCCATCCCTCCAGCGTAGGCCGCAGCGCGGACGGACGCCCGGGCGCGCGGGCCGGAGCGTGCTGCCCGCAGCCCGCGAGTGCCCAGGAGTCGTCGCACTCGGCGCGGGGGCACGAGGACGGGGACCGCGAGAAGCCAGGAGTCGTCGCTGATTCGGCTGCAGCAGCGGCGCCCACTAGGCCGACAGGCGCGGCAGGACCTCCCGGGCGAAGAAGTCGAGGTGGTCGAGGTCCTGCAGGTCCATGAACTGCAGGTAGACGCGCTCGCAGCCGGCCTCGCGGAGGGACTCGAGGCGGTCGACCGCCTCGTCGACGCCGCCGGCCACTCCGTGCTCGCGCAGCTCGGCGGGCTCGCGGCCGATCGTCGCGGCACGGCGCATGAACTCCGCCTCGTCGCCTCCGCCGACCGCGATCAGCGCGACCGAGTGCACGAGCGACGAGGGCTCGCGCCCGATCGCCCGGCACGCCTCGTCGACGCGCTCGAAGGCCCCCGGGATCGCGTCGAACTCGGGGAAGGGCAGGTTGAACTCGCTCGCGAACCGCGCCGCGAGCGCCGGGGTCCGCTTGGGGCCGCCGCCACCGACGATCACCGGCAGCGGCAGGCGGGCGGGCTTGGGCAGGGCCGGGGAGTCGGTCAGCGTGTAGTGCTCGCCGGCGAAGGAGTAGCGCTCGCCGACCGGCGTCGACCACAGGCCGGTCACGATCTCGAGCTGCTCCTCGAGGAGGTCGAAGCGGCGCGGAGGGAAGGGGATGCCGTACGCGGCGTGCTCCTCCTCGAACCAGCCGGTGCCGAGGCCGAGCTCGGCACGGCCCCCGGACATCGCGTCGACCTGGGCGACCTGGATCGCGAGGATCCCCGGCGGCCGGTAGGTGACGGAGGAGACGAGGGTGCCGAGCGCGATCCGCTCGGTCTCGCGGGCGAGGCCGGCGAGCGTCGTCCACGCGTCGGACGGGCCCACACCGGGGTCGCCGTCTCCCATCCGGAGGTAGTGGTCGGAGCGGAAGAAGCCGTCGTAGCCGAGGCTCTCGGCGGCCTGCGCGACGGCGAGGAGGTCCTCGTAGCTCGCGCCCTGCTGGGGTTCGGTGAAGACTCTGAACTGCACGGGTCCAGCCTCCCGCACCGGGGCCGGATCATGCCAGCCCGGCTCCCCCGGCCGGGGCCGCCGACGGGCCCCCGTGTACCGTGGACGGTTGCCGCCGACGAGAGGACCCCATGTCCGAGCACCCGTCCTCCCCGGACACCGCCCCCGCCACCGCGGGCACGACCGCCCCTCCGCACCGCCTCGCGCGGTGGGTCTTCTGGCCCGCCGCCGTCCTGACGCTGTCGATCGCGGCCTTCGCGATCCTCGCGCCCGACGCCGCGACCTCCGTGTTCTCGACGCTGCAGACCACCGTCGTCAACACGTTCAGCTGGTACTACGTGCTGATCGCCGCGGTCTTCGTGGCCTTCGCCATCTGGATGGGCGTGAGCCGCTTCGGCGACATCAAGCTCGGCGCCGACGACGACGAGCCCGAGTTCTCGATGCTCGCCTGGATCTCGCTCCTCTTCGCCGCCGGCATGGGCATCGGCCTCGTCTTCTACGGCGTCGCGGAGCCGCTCACCCACTTCGCCACTCCGCGCCCGGGCGTCACCGGCACCGAGACGCAGCTCGCGCAGAGCGCGATCTCGCAGACCTACCTGCACTGGGGCGTCCACGCCTGGTCCATCTACGTGGTGGTCGGCCTCGCCCTCGCGTACGCGATCCACCGCCGCAAGCGGCCGGTGTCGATCCGCTGGGCACTGGAGCCGCTGCTGGGCCGCCGGGTCCGCGGCGGCTGGGGCAACGCGATCGACGTGGTCGCCCTGGTCGGCACCATGTTCGGAGTCGCGACCTCGCTCGGCCTGGGCGTCACCCAGATCTCGGCGGGCCTGGAGGCGAGCGGCATCGTGGAGTCGTCGCTCACCGTGCAGATCGTGGTCATCGCCGTGGTCACGGGCCTGACCGTCTTCTCGCTGATCTCGGGCGTGGGCAAGGGCATGAAGTGGCTCTCGACCGGCAACCTGCTGCTCGCCGCCGCGCTCCTCGTCTTCGTGCTCGTCGCCGGCCCGACCCAGTTCCTCCTCCGCGAGTTCGTGCAGTCGCTCGGCAACTACCTGCAGAACTTCATCGGCCTGACCTTCACGGTCAGCGCCTACGCCGGCCGCGAGGGCGAGCAGTGGCAGGCCTCGTGGACCACGTTCTACTGGGGCTGGTGGATGTCGTGGGCGCCGTTCGTCGGCATCTTCATCGCCCGCGTCTCGAAGGGCCGGACGGTCCGCGAGTTCGTCGGCGGCGTGCTGCTCGTGCCGACGATCATGACCTTCCTCTGGTTCAGCGTCCTCGGCGGCACCGCCATCTACCGCGAGCTCTACGGCGACGGCGGCCTCGTCGGCGCCGACGGCTCGGTCGACACCAACCTGGCGCTCTTCTCGATGCTGCAGGGACTGCCCGCGGGCTCGGTGCTGACGATCGGCGCGATCCTCCTGATCGGCGTCTTCTTCGTGACCTCCGCCGACTCCGGAGCGCTGGTGATGTCGATGATCGCGACCGGCGGCGAGCCGGAGCCGCGCAACCGCATCCGCGTGTTCTTCGCCGTCGCGACCGCGCTGCTCGCCCTGTCGCTCCTGGTCGCCGGCGGCCTCGACGCCCTGCAGACCGCGGCGATCCTCTCGGCCCTGCCGTTCAGCGTCGTGATGATCCTGATGTGCGTCGCGACGGTGATCGCCTTCCGCCGCGAGATCCGCGCGTACGACAAGGCTCGCCGCAAGGCGTTCGTCGGCGACATCGGCACGTTCTACGGCCTCGAGGTCGAGGATCCGGCGGAGCGCGAGCCCGCCCACCCGATCAAGCGCCTCGCGCACCGCCTGAAGCCGGGGTCGAAGGAGTAATCGGCTCGGAGGAGAAGCCAGGTCGGAGGAGGCCGGGCGCCGCTGGGGTGCCCGGCCGACCGATCAGCTGGGCGACGGGATGAAGGGGTGCTCCGGCGGGTCCTGGTCGTCGCCGAGGCGGGCGTCGGCGCCCTGGTCGAGCGCCTCGTCGATCGACTCGGGGTCGTCGATCTCGGCCGGGTCCTCCGGCGGGACCGGCAGGGAGTCGCCGTCGGGGCGGGTGGTGTCGGTGACGTCCTCGGGGGCGTCGAAGCCGAAGCTGCTCATGGTTTCCTCTCCGCGGTGCGCCCGGGAGGCGGCGCCGCTGCGGGCAGCCTAGGTCGCGCCCCCGGAGGCGGTCACGGACTTGACGGGGCACCCGAGGGGCCCCGCGGGATCGGCCTGCTCCGGAGGAGCCTCCGTCCCGGCAGCCGTCAGTGCACGTACTCGAGCAGGTCGGCTCCGAGGGTGCGCATGCCCTCCAGCACCGCGAGGCGGTAGTGCAGGGTCGTGTCGTCGAACTGCGTGGCGACCGCGTAGGCGACTCCGGCGCGCGGGCCGCGGAGGACGCCCGCCTCGGCGCGGACGCCGACGTCGGTGCCGGTCGCGTTGACGAGCAGGACGCCGTGGTCGGGGTGGCGGTGCGCGAGCGGGTCGAGCCCGAACGAGGCGGCGACCATCGAGAGGTCGGTGCCGAGCGAGAGCCAGCCGATCACCCGCGAGCTCACGGCGGCGTCGACGATCTCGCCGTTCGCGAGGGTGGCGAGCAGCCAGGTCAGCTCGCGCGCGGAGCCGATCGAGAGCTGCGGCGCGTCGTCCGGGCCGCGCTCGTCGCGCACGACGTCGAGCAGGGCGGTGCGGGAGAGGCCGAGCGCCTCCGCCCGCTCGCGCACGGCGTCGAGGCCGACGCGGCGCAGCAGGACGTTGGTCGCGAGGTTGTCGCTGGAGGCCCCGACGAGGGCGGCGAGGTCGGCGATCGGCATCGACGGCACCTGGAGGTGCTGCCAGAGCCCTGAGCCCGAGACCGCGTCCGCCGCGGTCCGGTCGACCAGGCGCAGGTTCTCCTGCGGCTCGTTCGCCAGCCGGGCGGCGACCTCGATCAGCAGCACGACGGTGCCGAGGGAGGCGGTGGGCATCGAGACGGAGTCGTCGACCGCGAACAGGGTGCGGCCGGTCGCCAGGTCGACGGCGCGCGCCGAGACGACGACCCCGTCGATCGCGAGACGGCCGAGGGCGTCGAAGCCGCGCTGGAAGTTCTCGCGGTCGCCGCCGCCCTTGTGGCGCCCCCGGCGGTTGCGTCGGCTCTCACGGCGGGTCTCGCTGGTGGGGATCACCACGGGTACGGCCCCTCTACGGGTCGGGAGTGCGGTCGTGCGGAGGGGGGACCTGGGTCCTCACGCGCCGGCAGGACGCGCGATCGGCGGACGACCCCGCGGCATCGGTCGGCTCTCGATGCCCGGGGCTCCTCGTCCGTGGTGCGGAGGTGGTCGTCGGCGACTACCAGATGGTGACGCGCTCGCTCGGGGAGAGCCAGAGGGCGTCGCCTTCGGAGACGTCAAAAGTAGCGTAGAACTCGTCGATGTTCCGGACGATCTGGTTGCAGCGGAACTCGGCCGGAGCGTGCGGATCGATGGCGAGGAGGCGGATCGTCTCCTCGTCGCGCGACTTCTGCTGCCAGGCCTGCGCCCAGGAGAGGAAGAAGCGCTCGGCGCCGGTCAGGCCGTCCACGACGGGCGGCTCCTCGCCGTCCAGCGAGAGCAGGTATGCCTTCCAGGCGATGCCGAGACCGCCGAGGTCGCCGATGTTCTCGCCGATGGTCAGGGCGCCGTTCACGTGGTGCCCGGGCGTGGTCGCGGGAGCGAGCGCGTCGTACTGCGCGATGAGCGCCTTCGTCCGCTCCTCGAACGCGGCCCGGTCCTCCTCGGTCCACCAGTCGGTGAGGCGGCCGTCGCCGTCGAAGCGCGAGCCCTGGTCGTCGAAGCCGTGGCCGATCTCGTGACCGATGACGGCGCCGATCGCTCCGTAGTTCGCGGCGGGGTCGCGGGCCTCGTCGAAGAAGGGGAACTGCAGGATCGCGGCCGGGAAGACGATCTCGTTGAAGCCCGGGTTGTAGTACGCGTTGATCGTCTGCGGGGTCATGAACCACTCGTCGCGGTCGAGCGGGCGGCCGATCTTGCCGAGCTCGCGGGCGAACTCGAACTCGGCCACGCGGCGGGCGTTGCCGAGCAGGTCGGCCGGGTCGATCGAGAGGGCAGAGTAGTCGCGCCAGCGCACCGGGTAGCCGATCTTGGGCGTGAACTTCGCGAGCTTCTCGAGCGCGCGCTCGCGGGTGGCGGGGCTCATCCACTCCAGGTCGACGATGGAGCGGCGGTACGCCTCGATGAGGTTCGCGACCAGCACGTCCATCGCGGCCTTCGCCGTCTCGGGGAAGTGGCGGGCGACGTAGGTGCGGCCGACCGCCTCGCCGAGCGACCCCTCGACGAGCGAGACGGCGCGCTTCCAGCGCTCCCGCTTCTGCGGGGTGCCGGTGAGGGTGCGGCCGTAGAAGTCGAAGTTGGCGTCGACGAAGCCGCTGGACAGGTAGGCCGCGGCTCCGCGGATCACCTGCCAGGACAGCCAGTCGCGCCAGGCCGGGAGCCGGTCCTCGGTGAGCAGGCCCGCGAGACCCTGGAGGAAGCTCGGCTGGCGGACGACCACCTCGGCGAGCGCCCCCCCCGGAGCGCCCATCGCGGTGAGCCAGACGCCGAGGTCGACGCCCGCGGCGAGCTCCTCGACCTCGGACCAGGAGCGGAGGTTGTAGGTCGCCTGGCTGTCGCGGCTGCGGACCTTGTCCCAGTGCGCGGCGGCCAGGTCGGTCTCGAGGGCGACGATGCGCTCGGCGCGGGCCTCGGCGGCGTCGATGCCGGCCAGGGCCAGCATCCGCGCGACGAACGGCGTGTAGGCCTCGCGGACGGAGGCGAACTCCTCCTCGCGGTAGTAGCTCTCGTCCGGCAGGCCGAGGCCGCCCTGATTGACGAAGACGAGGTAGCGCTCGGGGCTGCCCGGGTCGTTGTCGACGAAGAGGCCGAAGAGCCCCGGGACGCCGGTGCGCTCGAAGGCGCCGACCGCGCGGAGCAGGCCGGGGATCGAGTCGACCCGCTGCACGGCGGCGAGGTCGTCGGCGATCGGGGCGGCGCCGAGCTCCTCGGCCCGCTCCTCGTCCATGAAGGAGGCGTAGAGGTCGCCGAACAGTCGCTCCTCGGTGCCGTGCTGCGCGGTCTGCGCCTCGACGATGATGTCGCGCACGGCCTTCTCCGCCTCCTCCTGGAGCACGTGGAAGGAGCCGTAGCGCGCCTTGTCGGCGGGGATCTCGGTGCGGTCGATCCAGAGCCCGTTGACGTGCCGGTAGAGGTCGTCCTGCGGGCGCGTCGCGGGGTCGAGTTCGGAGCGGTCGATACCGGAGCGAGGCGTCGTCGAGGTCATGGCGGACAGCCTACGTCGGGGCGCCGACACGGTGGCGCGAGGTGCGGCGGGTCGGGCGCGAGGTGCGGCGGGTCGGGCGCGGAGCCGCGGAGGGCGGGCGCGGAGCCGCGGAAGGGAGTGACCGGCGCGGCGCCGCGGGAGGCCGGGCGCGCCACCGTCCGGCTCGCGGGAGCGGGGTGCTCCTGCGAGCCGGACCCGGCCGACGGGGACGCCGGAGCGTCAGCGCCCGAGCTGCTCCTCGACGTACGCGCGGATCGGCGTGGTCGGCCGCCCGATCAGGCGGGCGAGCGAGCCGTCGGTCCCGCCGAGGAGGCCGTCGGCGATGTTCGCGTCGAGGCCGACGACGAAGCCGACTCCGCCCTCGGGGACGCCGGCGCCGGTGAGGACGCGGGCGTGCTCGTCCGAGGAGACGTGGCTGATCGCGGCGTCGCGTCCGGCGACCTCGGCGACGATCGCGGCCAGCTCGTCGAAGCTCCAGGCGGTGTCGCCGGAGAGCTCGTGCACGGTGCCGACCAGGGACGGGTCGGTCAGGGCGACCGCTGCGGCCTCGGCGTAGTCGGTGCGCGCGGCGCTGGCGACGCGGCCCTCGCCGGCGCTCGAGAGGGTGCTGCCGGTGGAGGCGAGCTCGGCGACGGTCTGCTCGTAGTTCTCGTTGTACCAGCCGTTGCGGAGGACGACGGCGGGGACGCCGCTGGCGGCGATCGCCTCCTCCGTGGCCTTGTGCTCGGGGGCGAGGATGAGCGCGCTCGTGGTCGCCTTCGGGGCGCTCGTGTAGACCAGGCGCGCGCCGGCGCGGACGGCGGCGTCGATCGCGGCGGTGTGCTGCGCGACGCGCCTGCCGACCTCGGAGCCCGAGACGAGGAGGACGGCCTCGGCGCCGGAGAAGGCGGCGTCGAGCGAGGCGGGGTCGTCGAAGTCCGCGACGGCGGTGCGGACGCCGAGGTCGGCGGCGAGCGCCTCGAGCTTCGCGGCGTCGCGGCCGGTGGCGACGATGTCGGAGGCGGCGGTGCCGCGGGCGAGCAGGTGCTCGACGGCGAGACGGCCGAGGTGGCCGGTGGCTCCGGTGACGACGAGGGTCATGAGGGGTCCTTCCTGACGGGTGGGGCGGGCGGGGTCCGCCGCCAGGAGGGTGCAACCGGCGCATCCTCCTCCTGCTTCCCGGAATGCAGTACCCACTATTTCGTTAGTACTGTCATCACCCCTGTTTCGAGGAGCGCCCATGACGATCGCCGACTCCCCCCTGCTCGCCGGGGACGTCTACTCCGCCGACTGCCCGAGCCGCGAGGTCTTCGGGCACGTCACCAGCAAGTGGGGCGTCCTGGTGCTCGCGGCGCTCGCTCCGGGCACGCTGCGCTGGGGCGCTCTGCGGCGCCGGATCGGCGGGATCAGCGAGAAGATGCTCGCCCAGACGCTGCGGATCCTGGAGGAGGACGGCTTCGTGCACCGCGAGGCGCGGCCGGTCGTCCCGCCGCACGTCGAGTACCGGCTGACGCCGCTGGGAGCGGAGCTGGCGGAGCGTCTGCTGCCGGTCGTCGAATGGATCGCGGGGAACGTCGGGGCGGTCCTGGAGGCGCGCTCGGAGGGCCGCCGGGAGGGAAGGTGAGCCTCACCTTCTTGTGAGAACGTTCACGTTCCGTTCAGGGAGGAGCCTCCACCCGGCGGCATCGGCGCCCCCTCCCCCTGCTTGCCTCGATCGCGTCTCCTGCTCGCGATCGAAGGACCTCCATGTCAGACACCGCCCGCCGCCCGCTCCTCCTCCCGATGGCCGGCCACGTGCGCGGCAAGCGCAGCCCCGTCACCTGCGCGCTGAAGTGCGCCAACGCCTGCTCCACCGCGACCTGCAACACGTCGCACAACAGCTACTTCCGCGACATCGTCTCGTCGCAGCTCTCCCGCCGCAGTGCCCTCGGCCTCGGCCTGGCCGGCGCGGTCACCGTCGCCGTCGCCTCCGCCGGAGGAGCGCCCACCGCCGAGGCGGCCGTGGCGACCGCGGCCGACGGCTCGCCGCTCGCCTTCACTCCGATCGCTCCGGTGCCGTACACGGTCGACCGGTTCACCGTCCCCGAGGGCTTCGCCTGGCAGCCGATCATCCGCTGGGGCGACCCGCTCTTCGCCGACAGCCCCGCCTTCGACATCGCCGACCAGACGGAGGCCGCCCAGGCCGCGCAGTTCGGCTACAACAACGACTACACCGACATCGTCGAGATCCCGGGCTCGAAGCGCCTCCGCGCCCTGCTCGTCGTGAACCACGAGTACACGAACGAGAGCATCATGTTCCCGGCCGCGCAGCTCGAGGCGGAGCCGGAGCGCGTGCGCGCCGTCGGCCGCGCCGCCCACGGCCTCAGCGTCGTCGAGCTGGTCCGCACCGCGGTCGACCGCCCGTGGGCCTACGTCCGCGGGGGCGAGCGCAACCGCCGCTACCTGCTCGACACCCCCTACGAGGTGACCGGCGCCGCCGCCGGCACCGACCTGCTGAAGACGGTCGCCGACCCCGAGGGCCGCACCGTGCTCGGCACGCTCGGCAACTGCTCCGGAGGCACGACGCCGTGGGGCACGATCCTCTCGGGCGAGGAGAACTTCAACGGCTACTTCCGCGCCGTCGGCACGAGCGACGCCGAGAAGCGCTACGGCCTCGCCGACTCCGAGACCTCGCGCCTCTGGGAGCTCGACGACCCCCGCTTCGACGCCCGCACCCCGGGCTACGAGAACGAGCCGAACCGCTTCGGCTGGATCGTGGAGTTCGACCCCTTCGACCCCGACTCCACGCCGAAGAAGCACACGGCGCTCGGCCGGCTCAAGCACGAGGGCGCGAACGTCATCATCGCCCCGGACGGCCGCGTGGTCGCGTACCAGGGGGACGACGAGCGCTTCGACTACCTCTACAAGTTCGTCTCGACGAAGCGCTACATCGAGGGCGACCGCGCCCACAACAAGACCCTGCTGGAGGAGGGCGACCTCTACGTCGCCCGCTTCACCGGCGACTCCCCCGTGGCCGAGATCACCGGCACCGGGGCGGTCCCCTCGGACGGCGGCTTCGACGGCATCGGCGAGTGGCTGCCCCTGGTGCTGAACGGCGCCTCGACGATCGCCGGGATGAGCGTCGCCGAGGTGCTCGTCCACACCCGCCAGGCGGCGGACGCCGCGGGCGCGACCAAGATGGACCGCTGCGAGGACGTGCAGCCCAGCCTGGTCAGCGGCCGGATCTACGTGGCCTGCACCAACAACTCCGCCCGCGGCACCGAGGGCGCCAAGGAGGGAGCGACCGAGGTCAACCCGCGCACCGAGAACCGCGACGGCCACATCGTCGAGATCATCGAGGACGGCGGCGACCAGACCGGCCGCACCTTCACCTGGAACCTGCTGATGCTCTGCGGCGACCAGGCGCAGGGCGACGTCGTCTACTTCTCCGGCTTCCCGGCGGACCAGGTCTCGCCGATCTCGTGCCCGGACAACCTGGCCTTCGACTCGGTCGGGAACCTCTGGATCTCGACCGACGGCGCCCCGAGCGGCATCGGCTACAACGACGGGCTCTTCAAGGTCGCGCTCGAGGGCGCGACGCGCGGCAGGGTGGAGCAGTTCCTCTCGGTGCCCCGCGACGCCGAGACCTGCGGACCGATCGTCCACGACCTCGACCAGCACGTGTTCGTGGCGGTGCAGCACCCGGGCGAGGAGGGCACCTTCGAGGCGCCGACCTCGTTCTTCCCGGACTACGGATCGACGGCGGCGGGAGCGGTGGCGGCACCGCGTCCGACCATCGTGCAGATCCTGCCGGCGTCGCAGGTGGTGGCGCCGACTCCGACGCCGACCGCCGGGCCGACCACGGGACCGACGACCCCGCCGACCACCGCGCCCACGGCGACTCCCACCACGGCACCGACCGCCGGGCCGACCGCGGCGCCCACCGTTGCTCCGTCCCCGATGCCCACGACCGCGCCGACCGGCACTCCCACCCCGCTGCCCGTCGGCGGCTCGGGCGGCGGGCTGGCCTCGACCGGAGTCGAGAGCGTCGGCCTGATCGCGGGCGCCACCGCGCTCCTGGCCGCGGGCGCCACCGCGCTCGGACTCGGAGCGCGCCGCCGCGCGGCCGCCGAGGGCGAGGACGACCAGCAGGCGTGAGGCCGGACAGGGCCCGGGACCGATCACAGGATCGGGGCCCGGGCCCTGCCACGCTCGGGGACCCGCCGCTCAGGCCCCCGGGACCGGCGGGCCGGTGCGCCAGCGGAGGATCGCCGCGGCGTCGGCGTCGTGCGGCAGCGTCACCACGTCGACCCCCTCCGGAGCGGTGCGGGAGTCGGTGACGAGCACGCGCGCGTCCGTGAGCACGGCGGCGCGGGCCAGCGCGAGGGCGGCGTCGACGGAGTCGATCACTTCGGCGCCCAGCGCCTCCTCCGGGGCCGACGCGACCCACGGCTCCGCGGCGAGGGCCAGCAGAGCGCGCTCGCGCAGCCGGCCGGGGTCGAGCACCAGCGTCTCGACCTGTGCCGAGGCCAGCGCCGTGACGATCGCGCCGAGCGAGTACTCGACGGTGCGGCGCGGCTCCCCGGTGCGCAGGGCGTCGAGCACGTCCTCCTTCTCGCGCAGCAGGATGCGGTCGAGCTGCTCGTCGACGAACCGCTCCAGCGCCCCCTCCTCGCTGCCGGCGGCCCGCGTGTTCACGGGCTCGACGGCCAGGATCGCGGCGCTGCTCGGCGAGAGCTGCTGCGCGAGCAGCTGCCGGGCGTGGATGTCCCCCGCCACGACCAGCAGGCAGGGCCGGTGCACGCGCACGAGCTCGTCCACCGCGGCGGCGAGCTCGGCCTGCGTGCGCCGCCAGATCTCCTCCGCGTGGTGGTGGAACCGGTCGTGCCGCCAGCCGCCGGCCTGCGCCTTGTGGAGGGTGTCGGTGCGGCCCTGCACGGCCTGCTCGGCCTCGGGTCGCTGCGCGCCCAGGCGGTGCAGGCGGATCTCGCCGCCGTCCCGCGAGGTCTCGACGACGAGGACGCGCAGGTCGGGCCGGTGCTGCAGCAGCGGCACGATGTCGGGGAGCGGGCTGTAGGAGACGCCCTCGGGCGCGACCGGCCGACCCGGCAGCACCTCGTTCAGCACGACCCTCCCGTCCACGGCGACCGCGAAGAGGCAGCAGCCGCCCTGGGGGCGCCCGGCTCCCTCGAGCAGAGCGGTGAGGGCCTGGATGTCGGCCTGGGGCGCACCCTGGCGGGCGAGCTCGTCTCCGAGGGACGTGGCGCGCTCGAGCGAGATGTCCGGCGGATCCCCGGAGTCGATCGCGAGGTCGACGTAGAGCTGCGACACGGGCCGGGAGTCGCGGAGGAGCTCGGCCAGGGTCGGGAGAGCGGGGGTGGTGGTCACCATCGGGTCGTCCTTTCCTGTCGTGTCCCGACAGTGTCGGACGGCAGGAGCGGGAGGAGGGACGGGGTTGACTGCTCGCGCGCGCCTCAGAGCAGGCGGCGCGCGGAGGCCCAGGCGGTGAGCTCGTAGCGGGAGGAGAGCTGC
The DNA here is from genome assembly GCF_002932325.1 of Rathayibacter sp. AY1E2. NCBI lineage: Bacteria > Bacillati > Actinomycetota > Actinomycetes > Micrococcales > Microbacteriaceae > Rathayibacter > Rathayibacter sp. AY1E2. The sequence continues at coordinate 3,519 of NZ_PSVO01000010.1, read as the reverse complement.
AGCTTGCGGAGGACGGCGGAGACGTGGGACTCGACCGTCTTGACCGAGATGAAGAGCTCGGCGGCCGCCTCCTTGTAGGCGTAGCCGCGGGCGATCAGGCGCATCACCTCGCGCTCGCGGGCCGAGAGCCGGTCGAGCTCGTCCCCCGACTCCGCCTGCTCGCCCGCCAGCGCCCCGAAGGCGTCGAGCACGAAGCCGGCCAGGCGCGGCGAGAACACGGCGTCCCCGCCCGCCACCGCGAGCACGGCCCGGCTGACCTCGGCTCCGGAGCTGGCCTTGGTGATGTAGCCGCGGGCACCGGCGCGGATCACGCCGACCACGTCCTCCGCGGCGTCCGAGACGCTCAGCGCCAGGAAGCGCGACGACGACCCGGCGCTGCGCCGCAGCACCTCGGCCCCGCCTCCGCCCGCACCGCCCGGCAGGTGCACGTCGAGCAGCACCACCTCGGGCGCGAGCGAGACGACCAGGCCGACGGCGGAGTCGACGTCGGCCGCCTCCCCGACGACCTCGAGCTCGGGGGCGAGGTCGGCCCGCAGGCCGGAGCGGAAGATGGAGTGGTCGTCGACCAGCAGCACGCGGGTCACCGCTCGACCTCCGCGGGGAGCCGCAGATGCACCTCGGTGCCGGTGCCGCCGACCCCGGGACGCACGGTCGCGCTGCCGCCCGCGCGCGCCATCCGGCCGATGATCGACTCGCGGATGCCGAGGCGGTCGCCGGGCACCTCGTCGAGGACGACGCCGGGGCCGCGGTCGCGCACGAACACGTCGACGCCCTGCACGGAGGACTCGAGGTACACCGAGACGTCGCCGCCCGCGTGCCGGGCCGCGTTGAGCACGGCCTCGCGGGTCGCGGCGAGGAGCGCGGCGGCGCCGGGGACGGACGCTCCGACGGCCACCACCTCGAGGTGCACGGGGTAGTCGAGCTCGACGGCGGCGGCGATCGCCCGGACCTCGGCGGCCAGGTCGTTGGCGACCGGGACGTCGCGCTCGAACAGCCAGTCGCGCAGCTCCCGCTCCTGGGCGCGGGCGATGCGGGCGACCTCGCTCGAGGCTCCGGCGCGGTTCTGGATGAGCGCGAGGGTCTGCAGCACGGAGTCGTGCAGGTGCGCGGCGATCTCGGCCCGCTGCTCCTCGCGCACGCGGGCGGCGCGCTCGCCCATCAGCTCGGACCAGAGGGTCACCACCCGGGGCGCGGCCAGCACACCGGCGGCGATCAGCAGCACGCCCACGGCGAGGACCGCGTTGAGGGCGCTCGGGCGGCCGGTGAGCACGGCCGCTCCGGCGAGCACCAGCAGCGCGCAGGAGGCGAGACGCACTGCGGAGCCGTACCGGGCGGGGCGGACGGCGTCGCCGCGGTCGAGCCCGAGGCTCCAGCCGACGGCTCCTCCCGCGAGCAGGCCGACGGCGACGAGCGCGCGCGTGATGTCGGCGTCGTCGCCGCTGTCGACGGTGATCAGCACGGCGAGCGCCGCGACGGCGGCGGCGAGGGTCAGCAGGCCGGCCACGGGAGCGGAGCGGCGGACAGCCGGATCCGCGTCGCGCGACTCGAGCGGCGCGAGGGGCACCAGCGCCCAGAGCCAGAGGTAGAGGAGCGCGCCGCCCCCACCGAGCGCGGTCGTGAGGACGGCCAGGAGGCGGGTCCTCCGCTCGCTCCAGCCGAGGTGGTCGGCGACCGCGGTGCACACTCCGCCGAGCAGCATCGTCCGCGGCCGCTGCAGCGGGGGGCGGACGGCGGTGCCGGGGACTGTGCTCACCCCTGCATCCAAACAGGTCGGCCGCACGATCGGGGGTGCTCTCGGGGTCGGATCAGGGGTTCCCCCGATGGTCCGGGCCGTGGAGCGCACGGGAGACTCGCAGCATGACAGGACAGAGCACGACCCCGCCGAGCTCCGCGGAGCCGGACGGCACGGAGGCGGCGAGCACAGCGACGACGCCGATCGGGACGGATCCCGGAGCCGCCGGCCCCGACAGCGCCGGCCCGGACAGCACAGGCCCCGAGAGCACCGGCCCGGAAGCCTCCGGCCCCGCCGATCCGCCCCCCGCGCCCGAGAACCGCTTCGTGCTCTGGCTGCGCGGCCTCGACCTGCCCCGCCGTCCCGGCTGGATCGGCGGCGTCTGCGCGGGGATCGCCGACCGGCTCGGCATCGACCCGCTGATCGTGCGCGGGATCGTGCTCGTCGTCGCGGTGCTGGGCGGGCCCGCGCTCCTCCTCTACGCCGCGGCCTGGCTGCTGCTGCCCGACCAGGACGGCGCCCTGCCGGTGGAGCGGCTGCTCCGCGGCTCGCTCGACCGGGTGCACGCCGGGATCGGCGTCCTCGTGCTCGCCTCGATGCTGCCGGTGGCGCAGGGCTTCTGGTCGCTCGGCGGCGCGTACACCGGGGCGATGCCCTGGGCGCCCGCGACCGGGCGGACGCTGTGGTCGCTCGTGGTGCTCGGGCTGATGGTGGCCTTCGTGGTCTGGATCGTGCGGCGGAGTCGGCGATCGGACGACGAGGCCGCCCACCCGGCCCAGGCCTCCCCGTCCGCACATCCCTCCGCGACGCTCCCGTATCCCGCGACCACCGCTCCGGCCTACCCCGCACCCGACCCCGGCCTGCAGGACGAGCGCCCCTCGTCCCCCGAGGCCGTCGCCGAGTGGCGCGAGCGCCAGGAGGCGTGGCGGGCCGAGCGGGAGGCGTTCCGCGCCCAGCAGAGCGCGACGGCCCGCGAGACGGCCCGCGCCCGGGCGGAGGAGGCGCGACTCGCCGCCGCCGCCGTCACCGCCGCGCGCCTGGAGCGCCAGCGCCTCCGACGCGCCGCGAACCCCCGGCTGCGGGCGAGCCTCACGCTGCTCGCCCTGGGCGCCGCCGCCCTGACCGGCGCACTGGTCTCGCTCACCGCCTCCGGACCGACGGCCCTCGTCGTCGGAGCCGCCTCGGCCGCACTCGTGCTCGCCGTGGTGATCGTGCTCGCCGGCCTGTTCCGGAGGCGCGCGATCGCGCTGATCGCCCTCGCGACGGTCGCGCTGGTCACCGCCGCCTGCGCCGCCGTGCTGCCGACCGACCGCGAGCTGCTCCCCGTGCTCGGCACCTACGGCTTCTCGAGCGCCGCTCCCGGCCGCTACGCGACGCTCGCGGCGAGCGACCTGCGCGTCACGGTCGCACCCGGCTACGAGACCTCCGGCGAGCCGCTGGACCTGTGGATCGGCTACGGGCACGTGTCCGTCGCCACGATGGCGGGAACGGCGGTCCGCCTCGAGGCGACCACGGAGGACACCGAGCTCCTCGTGCTGGACGCCGACGGAGGCGCGATCGACGCGCCCCGCGAGGTCCGCACCGCCGACGGCCGTCAGCTGTGGACGCAGACCTTCGGCGATCCCGAGGCCGAGCCGTTCGTGGTCCGCATCGCCCAGGAGGGCGGGTCGATCCGCGTCCAGGACTCCACACCGGGCGCCGACTCCGGCACCACTGCGCCGGACGCCGACGCCACCCCGAGCCCCACCCCCGAGACCGGAGCCGCACGATGACCACCACGCCCACCC